>JBPEWW010000448.1:0-7641 GCA_052032275.1 Alteromonas sp.
CCATTCCGCGCCAATGGGAAAGGCTTCAAAACTCAGGACAATCATATGGATCATCGACAGATGCCCGTCCATGGCCCAAAACAGCAGCGTGGCCAGAATAAGATAAAACTGCCCCACCGCCGGTACGTTAATACCGTTGACCGGGTCGACAATAGACGCAAACCCAAGGCCGGTCTGCATAGCGACCACTTGCCCCGCCAGTACGAACGTATTCAGAACCATCATGGAAACAAAGCCGATGGCAATGCCAATCAGCAACTGCTGAATAGCCAGCACAAAGGTGCCCACGTTGACCATGTCAGTAACCGGTGACGGCGGCACAACCGGCATAATCACCAGCGTTAGCAGGACGGCCAGCAGCGCCCGCACCGGCGGCGGGATCGACTTGGCACTCAGGCCAATCATGGCGGCGAACAACCCAGAAATACGCATAAACGGCAGCAACATATCAGCCAGAAACTGATTGATGGTGCTTAACTCGTATTCCATGGTTAGCCCACCACCTGCGGAATCAGCTCAACCATATGAAAGAAATAATCCATCAGTTGCTGTACCAGCCAGTTGCCTCCCCAGCTAAGCGCCAGCAGGGTGACCAGCAGACGAGGCAAAAAGCTCATGGTCTGCTCATTAATGGAGGTGGCTGCCTGAAACACGGCCACAATCAGTCCGACAACCAAACTGGGTACAATCACCGCGGATACCAGCATGATCACCATGAACATGGCTTCGCGGAGAATTTCAACAAATACCTCTGGTGACATGCTGCGCTCCTATACACCCATACCGAAACTGGTGGCCAGGGTGCCGAAAATCAGGTTCCAGCCGTCCACCAGCACAAACAGCATCAGTTTGAAAGGCAAGGATACAATCATGGGCGAGAGCATCATCATCCCCATGGCCATCAGAATGGAGGCCACCACCAGGTCGATAATGAGAAACGGGATAAACAGCATAAAGCCAATTTGAAAGGCCGTTTTCAGCTCGCTGGTGACAAAGGCCGGAATAAGGATTGTCAAAGGCACGTCGGCAGGCTCCTGATATTTGTCCTCCTCACCGGCTATGCGCACAAAGGTTTCCAGATCCTTGACCCGGGTCTGTGACAGCATAAATGCCCGCATGGGGCCTTTCGCCTGCTCCAGTGCCTCTTTCGAGCTCATCTCTTCTTCCAGATAAGGCTGCAGGGCACGTTCGTTAATTTCGTCAAATACCGGCTTCATGATGAACATGGTCAGAAACAGGGTCACGCCAATCAGGATCTGGTTAGATGGCGATTGCTGCAGACCGATGGCCTGACGCAAAATTGACAGTACCACGATGATCCGGGTAAATGAGGTCATCATCATGATAAACGCGGGGATCAGACTCAGCGCTGTCATAATGAACAGCGCCTGAAGCGTCATGGTGTAATCCTGGGTGCCGTCCGGATTGGTGCTGACTGTGACCGCAGAAATGCCCTGTTGCGCTACCGCCGGCTCCGCACCCAGCGCCCACACCATGAGTGTAGCAACAGCCAGCCCCAGGCAGCGACTAACGGTCATGACCTGCCTCCTTTACCGCCGGGTTTAACTTACCCGCCATGGCGGCCACCAGTTTTTGTTTGAACTGATCGGCTGACGGAGAACTGGCGGGCTTACTGACGTCCAGCGGCGTATCCAGCTTGCTAAGGTGGTTAATGTTATTCGCCGTGACGCCCACCAGATGCTGCTCGTCCCCCACCTGGATCACCATGATCTTTTCTTTCGCCCCGGCCATCATGCTGGACACGACGGTCATTTGCGCGTTACCACTGTGAGTGACATTAAATCGACGCATTACCCAGGCAAGCGCAAAGATAATCCCTACCACCAGCAAAAGTGATAGAAAAATTGACAGTACCGAAGTGGGATTAGTGATTGACTGGGTGCCCTGAGCGGCAGCAGAAGGGCAGGCAGCAAGAGGAAGCATTGCGCAACCTCCTGCTTTAAAAAGAGTTTTACCTGAGTTTTTTAATTCTCTCGATTTGACTAATAACATCCGTTAACCGAATCCCGAACTTGTCGTTGACTACTACTACCTCTCCATGAGCAATCAACGTGCCATTAACCAAAACATCCAATGGCTCGCCCGCGACCCGATCCAGTTCTACTACCGAGCCCTGGTTCAGCTGCAATAAATTTCGGATACTGATTTGGCTGCGTCCCACTTCCATAGAAATGGTGACCGGGATATCGAGAATGGTATCCAGTTTCTTCTTTTCTTCCTGGGAGATGGGCGCGTCGTCAGACAGCTCATCGAGCTCCGCAACCTTAACGTCATCGCCGTCGTTGCCGCCCTCACCCTGCTCTCCCGCTTCGGAATCGGCCTGCTCAGCCATGGCTGCAGCCCAATCGTCCATGCCGTCTTCTTCACTCATAGGATTGCCTCATATCGCAACGACCTGTTACAGGTCTTCTTCGAGTACTTGCAGCTCCGCATCGTTATCAATGATACGACCGCCGCGTGTTAATAACTGTAGTTCTGATTTCACCGAGGTTGGCCGCGGGATCTTTTCAGTAATTTTTAGTGCCAGATGGTCACGGGAGCGCCCCAGCTTCGCACGGAACGTGGGCAGGTCCTCAATGAGCACAGTGATATGCTCCGGCATCTCCACCGGAATGATGTCACCTGCTTTGAATTCCATAACCTCTTTTAACGGCACCTCCACGTCCAGCATATGGGTGGTCAGGGCCACTTTGACATCCATGATTTCATCGCGCAGCGCCTTACTCCAGCGCAGGTCGGTATCTTCTTTGTCACTTTGGACACCGGCATCCAGCAGTTCACGGATGGGCTCCAGCATGGAGTACGGCAGCGAGACGTGGAAGTCCCCCCCCCCACCGTCCAGTTCAATGTGAAACGAACTGATCACCACCACTTCCGTCGGACTGACAATATTGGCCATGGCCGGATTGACTTCCGAATCGAGGTATTCAAAAGACACGTCCATCACCGGCGCCCAGGCTTCCTTGTAATCTTCAAAGATGATTTTAAGCAGCATCTGAATAATACGCCGTTCCGTCGGAGTGAACTCCCGCCCTTCAATTTTGGCGTGGTAGCGGCCATCCCCGCCAAAAAAGTTATCCACCAGAATAAACACCAGACGCGCTTCCATGGTAATAAGCCCGGTGCCCTTCAGCGGCCGGAAGCGCACCATATTCAGACTGGTAGGCACAAACAAGGTATGTATGTACTCACCAAACTTGATCATCTGGATGCCATTGATGGAGACTTCCGCGGAACGCCGCATCATATTAAACAAGCTAACCCGCATGTGCCGCGCAAAGCGCTCGTTCACAATCTCCAGGGTGGGCATGCGCCCCCGGACAATTCTGTCCTGTGAGGAGAAATCATACTCCAGCGCAGACGAATCCGAGGGCGAATCGCTGACCTCATCTTCTTCTACGTCATCGACACCATGTAACAGGGCATCGATTTCGTCTTGGGATAATAAATCACTCACATTGCATTCCTGTTATTGCATGACAAAGCCGGTGAATAACACCCGCTCGACCACTTTGGCACCTGCGATTTCCTGCATCGCAGTCTGCACTTCCTGCGCCGCTTTGTCGCGCAGCTCAACTTTTCCCGCTTCGGTCACCAGATCATCCGCATTGGCGGAACTGAACACCTGCAGCAACTTGCCTTCAATTAACGGGATATGGGATTTGGCGGTTTCCTCGTTATCGGACCCGCGGACCAATAACTGTACTTTTATCTGCACCAGCCGGTCCCGCCCACTGCCGGGAACATTAAACACAAAGGGCCGTGGCATAGCCACATACAGTGCGGTGCCGACCTGAGCGTTAGCAGCCGGTGCCTGCGCTGCCGCGCCGTCGGTAGCTGCCAGCTGGGCCGCTGCCGGCGTGTCATCGCCGGAAAACAGGAAGAAATAAGCGGCCCCGCCGCCTACCACCAGCACGACAGTAATGATGATGATCATCATCATTTTGCCTTTCTTCTTGCCTTCATCCTCAATTTGTAATTCTTCTTCTGCCATGGGTAACCCTTCTGTATTTGCTGGGGCGTATTATCGGGCTTCAGCGCCAAATGGCAATGCTGCTAAAGTTAAAGTGCACGCTTTTTTACGCATAGTAATCAATTCCGCCCCGGCTTTCACGAGTGATTGGCTGTTCTATCACCGCCTGTCCGTCCTCGTCGCCACTGCGCGGTTCCCCGCCAGCGAACTGACCGTCGGCCTCATCCCCGGCGCCGCTATCATCCTGCCCCTGCTCCCGGACAGATGACTCACCCAGTTCAATCCCCTGCTCCGCCAGCATATCCCGCAGACGGGGCTCGGCATCGGCAAGCGCTTCTTTCGCCTGCTGGGATTGCACCACAAAGTTGACACTGGCCGTGTCGCCATTCACATTAACCCGCACCTGCATACTGCCCAGTTCAGGCGGGTCCAGACGAATTTCTGCCATTGGGTTGCGGGCATTGACCATCCAGCGGATTTTTTCGTGAAGCTGTTGCTGGCCCTCGGCCTTGGTAATGTTCACGGGTCTGTCTAATCCATCCGCCTGGGCCTGCGCCTTAGTAGACTCACTGCGCACCTGGCTGTTTTCCTGAATAACCGCATCGGTCGACACCAGCTGGGAGCTGACTACCTGGGCAGCGGTACTCTGTGCGCTACTCAGCATCATGTTCAGCTGAGAGACCTGTTGTTCGGCCTGGCTCAGCATCTGTGGGGTCACCGGGATATTGGCATCCCGAATGGCATCACTGATTAACGCCTTCAAATCAATCCCCGGCTCACGGCCTTGTGCCAGCTGCGCCTGAATCTCCTGAATGCCCCCGATAATGGCCTGTTTTACCTGCTGATGTTGCTGGTCGGATGCCGCAGGTGGCAGCAGTGCGACGACTTTTTCAGCCAGTGCTTCGGTCATTTGCTGCTGACTGACTTCGCTACCAGCCTGCATACTCTGCATAAGATTTTTTGCCGCATCAGCGGGCGTCATACCGGCAAGCTGGCCGGGGTGCGCGCCCTGATCGGTGACAGGGGCCACCGGCAGGGTTTTAAACTTTTCGCCGCCGTCTTTTGCTGCCTGCACTAGTTCGGCCTGCAGTACCTGAGCCAACAGCTCGGTATCACCTTCGACGGGGCCTGGTTGGGACGTGTTGCCTGCCGTGCCTTCAGTGCCGGTATTCTGACGCAGGGCCACCATCAACTGTTCACGAAGCGCAGCCAGCGTTTGTGGCTGGCCGTCAGCGCCTGCAGCGGAGGCTTCGCCTGCCTGCGCACTTACCAGTTCGGCAATGCGGGTCATGATGGGCATAATCGGCAAAATTTCCTGTTTGCCATCGCCTTTAAGTCCGCTGTCTTCGGTAATGGTTCCCGTGGTAATTTCGGTTGTCTCTACCAGCGAACCAGGCCCGGAGTCTGCTGACATGCCGTCACCGCGCAGTGCCGCTAGCAGCCCTGCCAGGGGATCGGCTACCGCGTCATCAGACTCGGTGGGGGTGGGCATAACCGGCAGGGTTTCGTAGCGGTCGTCAGCTTTGCCCGGCACACTTCCTTCACCGTTTGATTTGCGCACCGCCTCTACGTAGGCCAGCCAGTCCACATCGCCCTGCTGCTCGTTCAGCAAATCCTCAAGCGAGGCTTTATTGGGGATAGCCTTCATGTCCACCAGGTTGCCGTCATCCGGTTCATCGGTGGGCGGGGTTACCGGTATGGAGGTCATGCGGTCAGACTTGCCTGTTTCAGGCTCAGCCGCACGCTCCGGTGCAGATTTATCATGGGTTTCGGTTTCAATGTCCGCGGTGTCGTAGTTACGTGCGGCCTGGCTGCCTGTCTGCGATGCCGACGCTGGGGCTGGCTTCTTCTCTACAGCAGCGGCCTGCTGAAACAGGGGGCCGAATTCGCTCTCTGACTGCTGCGCGTCCGCGCCCGTGTGAGCGGATGATTTTCCTAAAGCGGCAATGTCTGAACGCGAAGCGGCAACTTGTTGCATCATAGTAAGGTTCCTGTACACCCTGTCTCTTTGCCAGCTACCGGGTTATCTGGCTTCACCCAAGAGAACGAATCAATCTTACATTCACTGAGCAATTATCGTTCCATAAGGCGCGACAGCGGTTTGTCAGCAGCAGGATTATTTGCCGTGAAAGCGGCGGAAGTAAGCCCGGTTGGCGTATTCATCCAGCATGTTTTGTTCGCGACGGGCTTCAAGGTGCTGCGCAGCCTGCCGTTTTTTCTCCAGCAACAGCTCTATGGCCTTACACCGTTGCTGCTGGGCAAGCCATTGCCGCTTACGCTGATCGGCGGCCAGTGCTGCCTGCGAGACATACTGGGTTTGCTGCTCGCAGGCTTTGTCGAGTTTGCCTACAAAGGACAAGTGCTGATGATACTGACGGGCATCGACACCCGACTTGCCGGTTTGCTGAATGTTCTTGAGGTAGTCGGTACGGTACTGCTCCAGACTGGACAGCTTCTGCCGCTGTTGATTGACCATGCTCTGCGCCTGCTGAAACAGCTGCGCAGCCTGCTGCTCACGTTCCCGTTCAAATTCTGCCACACGGGCAAGTTGCGAAGACACTCAGGCTACCCCTGACCTAGGCCGGAGGCCAGCGCTGTCATCCCTTCCAGGCTTTCGTCATAAGGTAAGACCTGTTTCAGACCCTGCTGCAGAAATGCATTGATCGCCGGCTCAGCGCGGATAGCCAGATCGATACGGGGATCTGAGCCCTTGGCATAGGCGCCAATGGCAATCAGATCCTGATTTTGTTTGTAATTAGAGTACACCTGCCGGATGCGGCGGGCCTGCATCAGGTGCTCATCGCTGACTACCATAGGCATTACGCGACTAATCGATGCCTCGATATCAATGGCCGGATAATGACCGCTGTCCGCCAGCGAGCGTGACAGCACCACGTGGCCATCGAGGATCGCCCTTGCCGCATCGGCAATCGGATCCTGCAGGTCGTCCCCTTCGGTTAACACGGTATAAAAGGCTGTAATTGAGCCCTGCTTATCGCTGCCGTTGCCAGCGCGTTCTACCAGCGCCGGCAGACGGGCAAATACCGAGGGCGGATAGCCCTTGGTGGCCGGCGGTTCGCCCACCGCCAAGGCAATTTCACGCTGTGCCATGGCGTAACGGGTCAGTGAGTCAATAAGCAACAGGACATTCATGCCCTGATCGCGAAAATACTCGGCAATGGTCACCGCCGTCTCGCAGCCTTTCAGGCGCATCAGCGGCGACGTGTCTGCTGGCGCCGCAACCACAACCGCACGCTGGCGTTCTTCCTCGGTCAGGATATCGTGAATGAACTCTTTGACCTCCCGGCCCCGTTCACCGACCAGGCCCACCACCACCACGTCAGCTTCACTGCCCCGGGTCATCATGCCCAGCAGCACACTTTTACCCACCCCACTGCCGGCAAACAGCCCCATACGCTGACCTACGCCCACCGTGTTCATGGCGTTAATGGCGCGCACGCCCACGTCCATGGGTTTGCTTATTGGCCGGCGGGATAAGGGATTCATGGGGGGCCGGGAGGTAGGCACCCGGGTTGAGGCATTAATTGCCCCCAGACCATCGAGGGGCTGGCCATTACCATCCACCACCCGGCCCAGCAGCCCCATGCCGACGGCCAGGCCGCCTTCACGGTTAAGCGGCAGGACCC
>JBPEWW010000449.1:0-4033 GCA_052032275.1 Alteromonas sp.
GCTGGCGGCGGCGGGCAAGTCACCTAAGCAATTAAGTGACGACGATTACGCAGGGCCAGTGCCCTACGGCTATCATTTAGATGCGACTAAATTCGCTGCCGTGCTGAAAAAGTTCGCTCTCCAGCGAGGCACGTGCCACGTTACTGCCCATATTGAAGATGTGTTGAAAAGCAGTGACGGCAACATAGCCGCGGTCCGCCTGACCAATGGCGAGACAATTAGCGGAGATTTATTTATTGATTGCAGCGGCTTTTCGTCGCTTATCATGAAAAACTTAGACAATGAGTTTATTGACTATTCTGACTACCTGTTTTGTGACCGTGCGGTGACCGCGCACCAGGTGGAGGAGGGCAGTAATTACGTACCGAAACCTTACACCACCGCAACTGCGAGGGAATGCGGCTGGACATTTGAAATCGGGCTAACGAACAGGAAAGGGGTAGGTTACTGTTACTCTTCAAAGTATACCGATCCTGACAGTGCAGAAGCTGCACTGCAGAAATTTTATAATCTGGATGCCAGTACCCGGTTTAATCACATTTCAACCCGGGTAGGGAGACATAACAAAGCCTGGGAAAAGAACTGTATTGCAATTGGCTTGTCGCATGGTTTTTTGGAGCCATTAGAGTCTACAGGCATCTATTTTATTGAGATGGCGCTGCGCTTTTTAGCCGATTACCTGACCTTCGACGACGATACGCAGTTAAAGGCGCGTTACAATGATATGGTAAATTCTTTGTTCGATAGCACCATGCAGTTTATTGTGATGCATTACGTACTGACGAAAAGGGATGATACCCCGTTCTGGCGGGATGTGCGTACGAAAACCAAAAGCCTTCCTGATCTACAGGAAAAGCTTGCACTCTGGCAAAAGAAGGCGCCCTCAGAAGGGGATTTCATCGGAGAATCACAACTGTTCAACCATGACAATTATGCCGCAGTAATGTATGGCATGAATGTGCTTCCTGAAACTGTGCCGCTGAGCACACGTTACATCAGTCCTGAAAAAAGCATGGAGTACTTAGCTAACTTACAGAGAATTCAGAAGGTAGCAATAAAGTCCTCTCCGACACACGCCGACTTTTTGAAAAAGAACACCGCCGCGTTTAGTTAACACATTGAAATGTCGGGCAGCCACAACAGTTTGCATTTCCTGGTGTGGCTGTGCCTCCCCACAGGTGTACAGACGATGTCACGTATTGGCAACGTCTCAGTTCTTTTAAAACTGCGATAAAGTCTCAGCCTCGAGGCACTGCAATAGTTGATAGAACTACTCAAGTATTGGATAATTAGTCCGGTAATGGGTGCATCTGCACGCATAATGAATTGAGGTACCTATGTCTGTAGAAACCGCGCTGCCAATTGAGTTTTCCGATGCAGCGGCTCGCAAAGTTAAAGCTCTGGTTACCGAGGAAGAAAATCCCGAGTTAAAACTGCGGGTGTACGTAACCGGTGGCGGCTGCTCCGGATTTCAGTATGGCTTTACGTTCGATGAGAAAGTCAACGAAGGTGACATGACCATCGAAAAAGATGATGTCACGCTGGTGGTCGACCCAATGAGCCTGCAATACCTGGTAGGCGGCGTGGTCGATTATGTAGAAGGCCTGGAAGGCGCCCGCTTTCTGGTCGAAAACCCTAACGCCACCACCACCTGTGGGTGCGGTGCCAGCTTCAGCGTTTAGGTTTATAGCAGTTTATACCGGAGTGGAGTGCCACTCCGTGCTTGCCCTTTTTCGGTGTTATCGTTTATTGTTTTAGCCTGATTGTGCCAATTGCATCTGGCATCTGTGCGATGCAGCTAAAACAGGGGAACGGCAATGAAACTCTACGGTTCGACCACGTCACCATATGTACGGCGTATTCGCGTCGTCCTGTCGCAAACGCCTCATGAGTTTATTAACCTGCAAATATTTTCAGGTGAGGACAGGGAGCTGCTTGCGTCACGCAATCCCACACTGAAGGTACCGTGCCTGGAAGACGAGGGGCGTGTCATTCTTGACTCCCGTATTATTTATAGCTATCTGTCGGAAAAGTTCGATTATAAGCCGCTCTCCTGGGATGAAGAGAACATGCTTACGCTGATCGATGCCGCTAACGACTCTTTTGTACAGCTGCTGTTGCTGGCTCGCTCTGATATTGATACCGGCCAGGATAAACTTCACTTCAGGCTACAAAAAGAGCGCATTGAAGCCACCCTGACGTCGCTGGAAAAGCAGCTCGAGTCTGGCTTGTTCTCGGCCTGGCGCTATCCGGAAATCTGCCTTTACAGCCTGGTGGACTGGGTGGAGTTCAGAGAATTGCATGATCTTGCTGATTACCCGCAGCTGAAAGCGTTTCGGGAAAAACATCAGGATCGCATTGAGCTGACCGCCACCGATCCCCGTCAGTAACCTTTCCCGAAATCCAGCAGGTAGCGCAGCGCTTGCCCCTCATAGTAGCGCTGCGCGTTATCTAAAAAGACACCGGCCACTTCGTTGGGGTGAGATATCGCCGCCGTATGCTGGGTGACCATCACCTTGGGGTGCGTCCAGTAAGGGTGCCCCTGCGGTAACGGCTCGGTGCGAAAAACATCCAGTACTGCCGCCCGTAAGCGGGCATCATCCAGCGCTTCCAGTAATGCCTCGTCATCAATGGCCGCGCCGCGGCCTGCATTAATCAGCACGGCGTGACCGGGCAGCGCGCGCAAAAATGCATTGTCGATGACGTTTTGTGTAGCAGGCGTGTCCGGCAGTAAATTCACCACCGCATCTGCCCGCTTCGCCAGCGTGCACTTATCAGCCAGCGAATAGGTGTGCTGGTAGCCCTCGACCGGGGTGCCGTTGCGGTTGAGGCCGATGACTGTCATGCCTAGCGCCTGTGCCACCGGCACCAGTGCCGCGGCAATCGAGCCGGCGCCAAGAATTGCCAGCGTTTGTCCGGCCAGTGTGCCTGTCGGAGGCTGCATCCAGCGCTTCGGCCCGGGCGCCTCCTGTAAGGCCTGAAAACGGGCAATGTCGCGGCTGAAGTAAAGCAAATGAGCAAATACGTATTCACGCATCTGCTCGCCGAAAATATTTTTCACACCGGTTAACAGGTAATCGTGTTTGGATTGCGAGAGCAGCGGTGCGTTACCCGCCCACGTCGACTGACACCACTGCAGGTGCGGGCAGTGTGGCACCAGGGTTGCGGCGAGATCAGGGTCGGCCAGCAATACAGTGACCCGCTGCGGATCCAACGTCGCCACTTGCTCACTGTGCTGGCATACGGTCAGAATGTCCGGTCTGGCCTGAGTAAGCAACGAGTAAAATGCACTGGCATCTCGGCTAAGAATGGTCACTGAAAGGGGGCTGGCAGGCATAGAATGGCTCACAGTAAAGATTTCTTTCCTCTTAATTTATGGCTGGCATCAGGCCGCATGTTTATAAATTGTTGCTAACAAATTACATTCCCGTAACACATTACAATAAGAGAATGCCGTTATGACAACTACCCTGGACCATGCGAAATGCCTGTCACCGCGTCGCAATACCACCACCGCCGATTCTGTTGAGGCGCTGGTCGCCGAGCAGCTGACCCACTTTGGTATCGACAGTGATTCTGAATACGGGCAGGCGCTGAGTAGCACCGCCACGCATCTGTATCAGGCGCAGTCCGATGTGATGTCACTCTGGGACATTACCAGTTCATCGTTGAAATCGCTAAATAAAGAAGACCGGCTGGCTTATTTTAATGCCAAAAAGTTTTTATCTTTCCAGATTGCAAAAATTCTCGATACCCTGCAAAACCCGTTCAGAGCCACTTACCAGAGTCTGTCTGGCGGCAATGGCTCGCAAGGGCATTACCCATTATTTGATAATGTGACGGCATTGTTTTCTGCCACCCCGGTGATTGTGCGCACGGCAACTTATGTTTATGCCTGTACGGAGTGGGTTGACGATGCTTTCCAGGGTAAGGAATTTACCCACCAGATCTATTCACGGTTACTGAACCCGACCAATATCTCCCTGGCCAACGCCATCGTGGATATGGAAGCCGGCCCATATTCAGCCGATTA
>JBPEWW010000045.1:0-13027 GCA_052032275.1 Alteromonas sp.
CACAAGTTAACCAGCGGTCCCACCGTAATATCCAGACGGCCTTCGCTTAGTTCGCCCAGCCGGAGGGCTTCTTTTACGACAACCAGGGTTTCTTCCGATACCGGAAAGGGATTGGTGTAGCGATACTGATTGAAGCGGGACAATTCGGATGTCGTGTCGTAGGTCGACATCAGCTGGTTAATTTCTGCCAGCCGGCGATCCACTTTCTGCTGTAACGCGCGGGTTGCCTCACTCTCTTCAGCCACCAGCTTAATGTTATAGGTGGTGCCCATTGTCTGGCCGCTCAGGTGTACCACCGGCACTGACTCATTAGTGCAGGCGCTGACCAGCACCAGCGCAGACACCACTAACCAACTTTTCCAGGCTGTATTAATCACTGTTATCCCTCAATATTAACCTGCCAGGCACACAAGGCTAGCCTGGCAAATGATTCCACACGGGTACACCCAGTCTGTAAGTGCCCCCTAAAGAGTGTATACACTGGTCTTCAATACGCTATAAAAAAAGGGGGCGTGAGCCCCCTTTTTATTCATCACGCACTGTCAGCTTAACCGCCGAAGTCATCCAGCATGATGTTTTCATCTTCAACACCCAGATCTTTCAGCATGTTGATAACCGCCGCGTTCATCATAGGCGGACCACACATGTAGAATTCACAATCTTCTGGTGCCGGGTGGTCTTTCAGGTAATTTTCTAACAATACCTGGTGGATGAAGCCAGTATCGCCTTCCCAGTTATCTTCTGGTTGGGGATCTGACAGCGCCACATGCCACTCGAAGTTATCATTCTCTTCTGCCAGCTCATCGAAATCTTCTACATAGAACATTTCGCGTAGTGAACGGGCACCATACCAGAAGGAAATCTTACGATCAGTCTTCAAACGACGCAGCTGGTCGAAGATGTGTGAACGCATGGGTGCCATACCTGCACCGCCGCCCACAAATACCATCTCTGCGTCAGTGTCTTTCGCATAAAATTCACCAAACGGGCCAGAGATAGTGGCTTTATCCCCTTCTTTCAGGCTCCAGATGTACGACGACATCTTACCGGCCGGCAGACTCAGGTTATTAGGCGGCGGCGTAGCAATACGCACGTTCAGCATAATAATCCCTTCTTCTTCCGGGTAGTTCGCCATGGAGTAAGCACGAATAACTTCTTCGTCTACTTTTGACTCAATATCAAAGAAGCCAAAGCGCTCCCAGTCACCCCGGTACTCATCCGGAATATCGAAGTCTTTATACTTCACATGGTGCGCAGGTGCTTCAATCTGAATGTAACCACCGGCACGGAAAGGCACACTTTCACCGTTTGGAATTTTCAGTTTCAGCTCTTTGATGAACGTGGCTTTGCTGTCATTCGAAATAACTTCACAATCCCACTTCTTAATGCCGAACACTTCTTCCGGCAGTTCAATGTCCATGTCCTGCTTAACGGCAACCTGACACGACAGGCGACAGCCTTCACGGGCTTCACGCTTGGTGATGTGATCCAGCTCAGTAGGCAGGATTTCACCGCCACCGGATTTAACGTCAACGCGGCACTGGCCGCATGAGCCGCCACCGCCACAGGCTGAAGATACGAAAATACCCGCTTCCGCCAGTGCGCCCAGCAGCTTGCCGCCAGGCTGTGTCTGGATGGCTTTTTCCGGATCATCGTTAATGGTGATCTTTACGTCGCCACTGGGCACCAGCCGTGACTTGGCAAACATGATGATAAATACCAGCGCCAAAACGATGGCAATGAACATGCCGACGCCAAGATATATTTCAATTTGATTCATTTATATGCTCCCGAGCTCGATTACAGCTGAATACCGGTGAAAGACTGGAACCCAAGTGCCATCAGACCCGCAATCATGAACACAGAGCCCAGACCACGAATACCATCCGGCATATCGGCATATTTCAGTTTTTCACGAACTGCAGCCAGCAAGACAATGGCAATTGCCCAACCGATACCACTACCTACGCCATAAACCACACTTTCGGTCAGGTTGTATTCACGTTGTACCGCGAATGCCACACCACCGAAAATGGCACAGTTCACCGTAATCAACGGCAGGAAGATACCTAGCGCGTTGTACAGTGCAGGGAAAAACTTATCCAGACTCATTTCCAGGATCTGAACCAGTGCGGCGATCACGCCGATAAAGGTTAGGAAGTTCAGGAAGCTTAAGTCTGCATCCGGGAAGCCCGCCCAGGCCAGTGCGCCCGGTGCAAGGATATTTACATAGATAATTTGGTTTACCGGTACTGAAATCCCCAGTACCACAATTACCGCTACGCCCAGACCCATGGCGGTCTTAACTTTCTTGGATACAGCCAAAAAGGTACACATACCCAAAAACAGTGACAACGCCATGTTCTCAACAAAAATTGAGCGGATAAATAATGAAAGATAATGTTCCATGCCTTACTCCTTTGGCTCAACTTGTTCTGGGCGAATGGTCCGGATAAACCAAATCATACCGCCAATCAGGAAGAATGAGCTGAACGGCAAAATCAATAACCCGTTACCCTGATACCAGCCACCGTTTTGAACCAGAGGCAGGATTTCAAAACCCAGAATGGTGCCAAAACCAAACAACTCTTTAATCGTACCGATAACGATAAGAATAAAGGAGTAGCCCAGGCCGTTACCGATACCATCCATCAGGCTCATCAGCGGTGGACTCTTCATGGCGTATGCCTCGGCACGTCCCATCACGATACAGTTGGTGATGATCAGCCCGACAAACACCGACAGCTGTTTGGATATCTCGTAGGAGTAAGCTTTCAGAATCTGGTCTACCACGATTACCAGTGAGGCAATGATGGTCATCTGAATAATAATCCGCACACTTGACGGAATCTGATTACGAATTAACGAGATAAACAGGTTGGAGAAGGCCACAACGCTGGTCAGCGCCAGTGACATTACCAAGGCTGTTTCCAGTTTGGTCGTAATTGCCAGAGCTGAACAAATACCCAGTACCTGCAAGGCGATTGGGTTGTTGTCCAGGATAGGCCCCAACAGGGCCTTTTTCATTTCTTTAGTATCTGCCATGAAAATCCCCTTATGAACGCCATGCCTGTTGCTTCAGGAACTCGCCAAAGCCCTGCTCACCAGTCCAGTAACGAATGGTGTTCTCGACACCGTTACTGGTCAGCGTTGCACCTGACAGTGCATCGATTGAATGTGGGTTGTTAGGGTTCGCGTTCTTCTTCACGCGAATCGCTACTTCGCCATTCTCGTAAAGCTTCTTACCGTCCCATTTGTCCTGCCACGCCGGGTTTTGAACTTCACCGCCCAGTCCGGGGGTTTCCTTCTGCTGATAATAAATCAGCTCACGGATTGTCTGGCCGTCATTGTCGATAGCCAGGAAGCCGTACATCAAATCCCACAGACCACTGCCGTGAACGGGCAGAATGATGCGTGAAACTTCACCCGCATCGTCACGAACCATCCATACGCTGGCAACGTCAGGACGACGCTGGAAACCGACATTGCTGTTGGTTACCGGCGAGCTGTAATCAGGCTGCTTGGCCGCCTTGTACATGTCGTAATCTGCCTTAGGCATATCGGTAAACTGGCCGGATTCCAGATCAACATAACGCTGCTCAACGCGGTCAGCATAGGTAGATTCAATCTGCTTGTTGCTCATGCCGGTTTCATACAAACCGGCCGCAGTCAGAATGTTGGTTTTCTTATCCAGCGCGGCGTTGGTTTGCTGCAGCGAGCGTAAGCCCACTGCGGCACCGGAAACCACGATAGAACATACGAGACAGACGGCGACAACAATGCCGACTGTTTTTCCAAGAGACTCTTTCTTAGCCGACACGAGCTATCCTCCGCTTAATATTGCTTTGCGCGACAAAGTAGTCGAACAGGGGCGCCCACAGATTAGCAAACAGAATTGCCAGCATAATGCCTTCCGGGAAGGCCGGGTTCAGGACGCGAATCAATACAGTCATAAATCCGATAAAGATACCGTAGGCCCACTTACCCTGGTCGGTAAACGAAGCCGACACCGGATCTGTCGCCATAAAGAACATACCGAATGCCAGACCACCGATCACGAAGTGCCAATACGCCGGCATCGCGAACATGGGGTTGGTATCGCTGCCGATTAAATTCAGCAGGGTCGACAGGAATGCCACACCTAACGCCACCCCGGCGACAATCCGCCAGCTGGCAATGCGCATGTACATAATGAACAGACCGCCAATGATAATGGCCAGTGTGGACACCTCACCCGCAGAACCGGCGATGGTTCCGAAGAAGCTGTTCATCCACTGATCCATATTTGCGTAGTCCAGTGTGCCTGACGCGGCCTGGCTCAGCGACGTGGCGCCCGAGTAACCGTCAGCCGCAACCCACACCTGGTCCCCTGAGATTTGTGCAGGATACGCAAAGTACAGGAACGCACGGCCGGACAGTGCCGGGTTCAGGAAGTTACGCCCGGTTCCGCCAAATACCTCTTTGGCAATGACCACACCGAAGGTAATCCCCAGGGCAACCTGCCACAGCGGGATGGTGGCCGGTAAGGTCAGCGCGAATAATACCGACGTGACGAAGAACCCTTCGTTCACTTCGTGTTTACGCACAGAGGCAAACAGCACTTCCCAGAAGCCACCAACAATAAAGGTGACAGCATATATAGGCAGCCAGAAGCAGGCCCCATAGGCCATCATGCCTAACCAGCTGGCATCGGTCAGATCACCACCTAAGGCGGTGAACAGCCCTGCCTGCCAGCTATCAGGCAGTGTACCGGCCCCGGCGGCCAGTGCGTCACTGGCCTGCAGACCAATATTGTACATGCCCATAAACATGGCCGGGAAAGTCGCCATCCACACCAGAATCATGATGCGTTTAAGGTCGATGCTGTCACGCACGTGCGTGTTGGCTTTGTTTACTTTACCGGGCGTGTAGAAGATAGTCGCGGCTGCTTCATAAAGCGCATACCACTTTTCATGCTTCCCACCTGGTTCAAAGTTTGGTTCAATTTTCTCTAAATACGCTTTTAAACCCATGACTTAACCCTCTTTCTCGATCGTGGTCAAACAGTCGCGCAGAATAGGACCATAGTTGTATTTGCCAGGGCATACGTAGGTACACAACGCCAAATCTTCTTCGTCCAACTCCAGGCAACCCAACGCCTGAGCACTGTCTGTGTCTCCGGAAATCAGGTCACGCAACAAGAGCGTGGGAATGATGTCCAGGGGCATTACGCGTTCATAATTACCAATTGGCACCATCGAACGTTCTGAGCCATTGGTCGTTGTTGTCATACTGAATTTCTTGTTGCCACCCAGATGTCCCAGGTAAGCACGGGTCACAGAATGTTTGTCTGAGCCTGGGGTTATCCAGCCAAAGAACTTCTTCTCGCGCCCTTCTTTTAACAGTGAAATTTGCAGGTGGAAACGGCCCAAAAAGCCGTGCACACCCTGCGCAGTCGTGCCGTTCAGCACTGAACCAGACACCACGCGAATTTCTTCATCACCTAATTCGCTGTCGGTCAGCTCGGCGACATCTGCACCGATTTTTGTCCGAATAAGACGGGGACTTTGGGCAGCGGGACCACCTACCGCGATAACGCGGCGGTTGTCCAGTTCACCGGTAGTCAGCAATGCACCAATGGCCATGACGTCCTGGTAATTGATATGCCATACCGCTTTACCCGGGCCAACGGCATCCAGATAATGGATGTGCGTGCCGGGCAGACCGGCTGGGTGCGGGCCGCCAAATTCTTCGACGTCCACCGCGGCATCACCGGTCGGTACGGTTGCACCTGCGGCTTTACACACGTAAACCTTGCCACCGCTCAGCTGCGTGAGGGCCTTCAGACCGTTCACGAAATCATCCTGACGTTCAGCCAGGATCACCGTGGGGTCGGCGGCCAGTGGATTAGTATCCATGGCGGTGACAAAGATAGAATGTGGAACCGAATCCAGCGCTGGCGACTTGCTGTATGGACGCGTTCTGAACGCGGTCCACATGCCTGAGTCCACCAACGTGGTTTGCAGCTGCTCCCGGGGTGTTGCAGCGATTTGGTCGGCAGCAATTTTATCAAACGCGATGGCATCATCACCTTCAATTTTGATTACTACCGACTGCAAAACACGCTTTGCACCACGGTTTACCTCTACCACTTCACCGGCAGCTGGCGCTGTGAATTTAACACCGGGATTCTTTTTATCTTCAAAAAGAATCTGGCCTTTCTTCACTTTATCGCCAGGCTGAACGTGCATGGTAGGACGCATACCAACATATTCTTCTCCCAGAATGGCAACGCGCGTCACAGCAGGTCCGTCAGAGATCTGCTGCTGCGGCGCTCCCTCAATTGGGAGGTCGAGACCTTTCTTGATTTTAATCATACGTAATTGCACTACTCTAATAGAAATACCCTTTTGCATGACCGCAGAAAAGCAGCCTGTCATCATGCAAAAGTGCACTGCTAACAGGTGTTATTCACCTTTTTATTGATTTTTCAGCACTGTCTTCCCTCACTGACCACCCCGTGGCCGGACGGAAAATGTCACCTGACGCTATATGTGTCTCTTGACAGACGTGTGGCAATTCGCTGGTTTGTTGTTGTTTTTACCAGTAAAGACCACGTTTACGAAGCAGAGCAGAATTAGACCCTACTTAATTTCGGGATTTTAGCATTAACCAGTGGGGTTGTGCCACGCAAATCACGGAGAAAGCGAAATTTTTGTACCAATTGCTGTAAAAAAGCCGATACTCCATCGCAATCCCTTGTAATTCCGCATAAAAAAGCCGTCACTCGGACGGCTTGTTAACTCATTTGGGGCTGCTTACCAGCTGACCTGAGGGTCGACATCGGCATCGTAATCCACGCTGTCTATGTCGAAACCGAACAGTTTTAAAAACTCATGGTGATAACCGGCGTAGTCGCTCAGTTCATGAAAGTTTTCCTGCGTTACCTGATCCCAAAGCTGCTTAATTTTTGCCTGAGTCGCATCGTTGGTCTCTTTGCCGTCCATGCGGTAACGGTTCGCTTCGTCCAGGGTGGGGTTGTCCCCATACAGACAGGTATTAAACAGCCCGACTATCTGTTCAATGCACCCCTCATGTGTGCCTTCCTCTTTCATAACCTGATAGATTAATGAGATATACAGCGGCATCACCGGGATGGCGGAACTGGCCTGTGTGACCAGCGCTTTTAACGAGCTGACATGGGCGTCTACCAACAGGTCGCTGTGCTTGCCGATAATCGACGCCGCGGCGCGGTCAAGATCTTCTTTCGCCTTACCGATGGTAGCCTGACCATAAATGGGCCATGTCAGTTCTTTGCCGATATAGGTATAGGCCGTCGTTTTGCAGTTTTCAGCCAGTACCCCGGCATCAGCCAGCGCATCTATCCACATCTCCCAGTCTTCCCCGCCCATCACTTTGATGGTGTTATGAATTTCTTCATCGGTAGCGGGCTCCAGGGTCACCTCATGCACTTTGTCTTTGTCTGTGTCATACGTTTTGGTGGTGTATTCCTGGCCTACGGGTTTGAGGGTTGACTTGTAGGTAATGCCTGTCGCCGGATCCGTGCGCCGGGGCGACGCCAGACTGTACACCACCAGATCGACCTTACCCATATTCTCTTTGAGTTTGGCAATGACGTCTTCTTTCATTTCATTAGAAAACGCATCGCCATTGAGTGTCTCGGCATACAGGCCGGCTTGCTCTGCCTGCTGGTGGAAAGCGGCGGTGTTATACCAGCCAGCCGTGCCGGTTTTCCGTTCAGTCGGCGCTTTTTCGAAGCATACGCCCAGCGTATTGGCGCCATAACCAAACGCGGCGGTGATCCGTGATGCCAGCCCGTAGCCGGTGGAACTGCCGATAACCAGAACATTTTTCGGACCGTCGCCTAAGTCGCCTTGTTCTTTTACGTAAGCAATTTGCTGCGCCACAGATTCCGCACACCCAACCGGATGGGCGTTAGTGCAGATAAAGCCTCTTACTTTAGGCTTGATAACCATAATTTACGTCCTTTGCTAGTTGTGCGGGTATTGTAATGATGCCAATAGCGATAACAACTCGGAGCAGCTATCACCCACCCGCCGTGTTTGTCTGGCTAGCGGTTGTTGTAGTAGGCCTGCTCAGACAATTGATGATATTCGGCCACCCCTTCGTAAAATTCCTGATAGGAGGCATACACTTTCTTAAACATGGGATCCTGCGCAGACTTCTCTGCCAGTACCTTGGCGGTCGCGTCTTTCAGGGCACGCAGCACTTCGTCGGGCAGCGGCTTCACGTTCACTCCGTGCTCGTGAATAAGCTTTTGCATCGCCTGATTATTACGCGCCGTATATTCATCCAGCATATCCTGATTGACCGCCCGGGTGGCCACTTCCACAATTTTCTGTAAATCGGCGGGCAATGCGTTGAAGGCCGCTTCATTGACGATAAACTCCAGCGCTGTGCCCGGCTCATGCCAGCCAGAGTGATAATAATTGTCAGCAGCGCGGAACAACCCAAAGGCTAAATCGTTGTAGGGGCCCACCCATTCGGTGGCATCAATAGCACCGGTCTGCAGCGCCACAAATATTTCCCCGCCAGTCATGGTCACAGGGACACCACCGACCTCTTTAAATACTTCCCCACCCAGCCCGGGTATGCGCATATTCAGCCCGGCCAGGTCGTCCAGACTGTTTATTTCCTGCTTAAACCAGCCTGCCATCTGAACACCGGTATTGCCGCCCGCGAACGGGATCACACCAAAGGGGGCGTAGAGCTCACGCCACAACTCCAAACCACCGCCGTAATGTAACCAGGCGTTCATTTCGGTCACATTCATGCCAAACGGAATCGCTGAAAATATTGGCGCGGCGGGCATTTTGCCTTTCCAATAGTACGCGCCGGCATGGCCCATCTGCGCAGTCCCGGACGCAACGGCATCAAACACTTCAAATCCCGGCACCAGTTCGCCAGCCCCAAACACCTGCACTTGCAGGCGTCCGCCTGACATGGTGTTCACATAGTCTGCAAAGGTTTCCGGCCCGCGCCCTAACCCGGGAAAGTTTTTGGGCCACGAGGTCACCAGCTTCCATTTAAAGGTTTGCTGGGACGCCGCCTTTCCGGACTCTCCGCCCGTGACAGGCGCCTCCTGGGAGCAGGCTGTGAGCATCATTACCACGCCGGCAAATAACGCCGCTACACCGAATGTTTTCATAAAAAATCCATATTAGTTGTACAGGGTATCAGGGAGCCAGGTGGCCAGTTCCGGCCACACGGCTAATGCCAGCAACAGTAATAACTGTATGCCAATAAACGGCACCACGCCGCGATAAATATCACTGGTTAGCACCGTGCTGGGCGCCACTCCCCGCAAATAGAATAGCGCAAACCCGAATGGTGGCGTCAGAAATGACGTTTGCAGGTTAACGGCCAGCATAATACCCAGCCAGACCGGATCGATGCCCATAGCCAGGAGTACCGGGGCTACAAGCGGAACCACCACAAAGGTAATTTCGATGAAATCCAGAATAAAGCCCAGGATAAACACCACCAGCATGACCACCAGCATGGCGCCAATGACACCGCCGGGTAAATTGGTTAAAAAGTCGTGGATCAGGCGTTCACCACCAAAACCGCGAAACACCAGCGAGAACACCGATGCACCAATTAATATTAAAAACACCATGGCGGTGACCTGGGTGGTGTTGAGCATTACCGACTTTAAGCGGGACCAGCCCATCCGGTTTTGCAGTAACGCCAGCAGCAGGGCACCGGTGGCCCCTACCCCGGCCGCTTCAGTAGGCGTGGCGTAGCCCGCTAGAATGGACCCCAGAACTATCACAATCAAAAACAGTGGTGGAAACAACGCGTTAAAAATGGCTGCGCCTGACATGGTGGGGAGATCTGACTCCCTGGCGTCGGTCGCCGGCAGACTGCGCGCGCTGGCGAGCATGACGTACAGCAGATACAGAGCGACCAGCAGCAACCCGGGTATTAACGCCCCTACAAACAAATCGCCCACCGAAACGGTATCGGGTGAAAAAATGCCCATGGACAACTGCGCCTGCTGGTAGGCACTGGATAACACATCCCCAAGCAGCACCAGGGCAATCGAGGGCGGGACAATTTGCCCCAGGGTTCCGGTTGCGCAAATTGCGCCGGATGCAAACGCCGGCGAATAGCCGCGGTTTAGCATAGACGGTAAGGACAGCAGCCCCATGGTCACCACGGTAGCACCGACAATCCCGGTGCTGGCGGCAAGCAGCATCCCCACCAGGACGACCGACACCGCCATCCCGGAACGGTACTTGCCCATGAGTGCCGCCATGGCAGTTAACAGGTTTTCAGCGACCCGCGATTTTTCCAGCACGACTCCCATAAAGATAAACAGCGGGACCGCAATTAACGTGGTATTGGTGGTGATGCCATACAGCCGGTTCGGTAGCGCACCTAAGTAGCTGGCATCAAAGGCGCCGGTGAGCAGGCCGAGCCCGGCAAAGATCAGGGAAGTACCGGCCAGCGTAAACGCCACCGGGTAACCCGCCAGCAAGGCCAGGCAGACGCAGGCAAACAGCGCAATGGCCATCCATTCCATTGCTTACCCCCGCCGCCAGAGTTGCCAGTAACGCCACAGATCGCTGCATCCCTGTAACAGGGTTTGCAAAGCGAACAGCGGCACCAGCGATTTAAGCAGGAACACCAGCGGCAGACCACCCGCTTCCTGCGAGGACTCGAGCAGCCGCCAGGACTCGGCGGCATAAGGTACGCTCATAACCAGGATCAGTACGCACACCGGGATCAGAAATAAACCGGTGCCGAGTAAATTAATCAACGCCTGTCTGGCCGGCGCCATTTTCCGGTAGAGCACGTCGACACGAACATGCCCGTCTGCACGCAGGGTGTAGGCAATGCCCACTAAAAACACCAGCGCATGCAAATACATCACCGATTCCTGCAACGCAATCCAGCCCAGCTGGAAGCCATAACGCAGCACCACCACCAGAAAGGTCACCAGCACCATCAGTAAGGTGGCGATACTCACCCAGCGGCACAGGGCGGCATTCAGCTTATCTATCCGGGTAAAGGGAAACGTCTCATCGTTTTGTTGCGATGGTTTGGACATGGCTACTCATCAGTCCGCTTAACAAATTGTTTACGAGAACCGCTAGAGTAATAAGAAATGGCTGATTTGCCAATGGTTTCCGGGGATAAAGCGGGTGGTAGGAACAGTCGCGGACAGTCCTGGCTGGGAAAAAATCAGCGCGCTGGGATGGCAGTGGGGTGCCGGAGGACGCCGGACAGAATAGATCGACGGCGCAGCCAGTGTGACCGGCTGCGCCGTCACGCCGCTAGCTTAGTACGTCAAGCAGCTCGACGTCGAATACCAGCGTGCTGTAAGGCGCGATAGCGGCGCCTGCGCCCTGCTCGCCATAAGCCAGTTCGTTAGGCACATATAAGCGCCACTTGGCACCCTCTTTCATCATTTGCAGGGCTTCAGTCCAGCCCTTAATGACACCGTTTACCGGGAATTCAGCGGGCTGACCACGCTCATAAGAGCTGTCAAATACCTGATCGTTGAGCAAGGTACCGTGATAATGCACGCGTACCGTGCTGTCTGCCGCAGGCGAATTTCCTTCCCCTTCCGCCAGCACTTCGTACTGCAGGCCCGACTCTGTGACGTTCACTTCTTCGCGCTCAGCATTCTTAGCCAGGAAGGCACTGCCTTCTTCAATGACAGCTTTGCTGGCCTCGGCTTTAGCAGCCTGCAGTCGCTGATGAATTTCGCCAAAGGCTTCCCGCAGCGTATCATTGCCTACCTGCTGTGTTTCACCCGCAAAGGCATCGCGCAAGCCGGCGACGACTGCATCAACGGCCATGCCGTCGAAAGGGTTGGTACGCAGCTGCTCACCCATTTGATAACCGATGCCATAGCTGGCCTGCTTTTCAACTGTATCGAACGTATCAGTCACAATTACTCCTGAAATAAAATTACATATACTGGTTAAGTTTTATTCAATCAGTACAATGAATAACGCGCCAGTATTTTTCGGGACCGCAGTGTAACACACCACGTGTTTTCTTGCCTGACACAAAATTTACAGCAAACTGAACTAAACTATACGGTTTAATTTATAACCCTATGGCGTTAGACATCGTCGCCGGGAAGCAGTAAGGTGAAAAGCACGCAAGCAGGAGGATACAATGCAATCACACTATGATGCCGAACTAAAAGACACGGTTCGTTACCTTGGAAAAACACTGGGTGAAACTATCCAGGCGCAACTGGGTCAGGAGTGGCTCGATAAGATTGAAACCATCCGTAAAGACGGGCGTGCTTCATATCAGGGCGATGACAAGCGCAGTGAAAATCTGAAAGAAATTTTCAGAACCATGACAGACTCGGATCTCTTAACTGTCGGCCGGGCCTTTGCACAGTTTCTGAACCTGGGCAACATTGCCGAGCAGGAATACAACAGCGCCATGAATGTGGACGCCTCTATCGATGCCCTGTTTGAGCACCTTGATAAAGCTGAATTGTCCGCCGAGAACGTGCAAAAAGCCGTGGGTAAACTGAATATCGATCTGGTGCTCACTGCGCACCCGACCGAAGTGACCCGCCGCACTCTGATCCATAAGCATAAAGAGCTGGCCCGCTGCCTGAAAGAACTGCATCAGGACAGCATTACTGACCCTGAGCGTGAAAAAGTAGAAACCCGTATTGCCGACCTGATTGCTCAGGCCTGGCATACCGAAGAGATCCGCTCTGAGCGGCCTACGCCGGTGGATGAAGCACGCTGGGGCTTTTCCGTCATTGAAAATTCGCTGTGGGAAGCCGTCCCCGATTTCCTGCGCGAACTTAACGACCGTCTGCAGAAAGATTACCAGGTGTCACTGCCTCTGGATGCAGCGCCCGTCCAGTTGAGCTCATGGATGGGGGGCGACCGCGATGGTAACCCCTTCGTTACTTCCAAAGTCACCGAGCAGGTGCTACTGCTGGCCCGTAAGCGTGCTGCCAAGCTGTTTGCTATGGATCTTGACCAGTTGCAGGTTGAACTGTCTATGTTCGACTGTA
>JBPEWW010000450.1:0-4436 GCA_052032275.1 Alteromonas sp.
AAGGTGTGCATGTCCTGACCATTGCATACCAGGCCCTGTTGCAGCATGCGATACGTCACGCCACTGCGCTCAACGGCCACATGCAGGCGGATGGGGCTGTCTGCTTTGATCGCTTCGCAAACCCGCACCAATTTCTCTTCCATCTCTGGCGGGTAGCCTTTAGCCTGTGCCCCACCGGCTAAAACACTGCACGCCAGCAATGCACCCATTACGTTTTTTGCTGTAAGTAATTTCATTGTTTTTTCCTCGTTTACCTGTGATTGCAAACCGCCACTTAAAAATGTCCGACTGCCTGATAACAGTAGTGAACAAATGGCGGTGTAACCGGCGGAAAACGGCAGGTGGCGGCTATTTGAGATAGTGCGATAAACGTGCAATAAACGCTGATTATTAACCGCGTGGGGCGGTTACTGGTCGCGGGTCTCACACACTTTGCAACACCCTGTCATACCTACAAACAAGGATGTATTTGCAGGGGCCGTGGATCAGCTTAAAAGCACAGACTGGCCTGGGGTTGCTCAGTATCAATGCAGCTTTTATGGACGAACTCCCGACATCAAGGCTAAGGTACATTAAGCAGGCCGGTTATGGTCGCGGGCTCAGTGCTGAGCGGCCAGCTAAAGCCGGGGCATGGGAAGTAAGCCAGCGTCAGGGGGACCGCCGACGCGTGAGGTCGGTTTCTGGGCGTGTGCCCGGTGCAAGCGCGGGGTAAACTACTTGTCGCCTCGTGAGCGAGTGACGCACCGGGGCTGCAGCATAACGGGGCCGCGTAGTGCGACCCCGTCAAAGCACAGCTTAAAAGAAGCTGTCCTGGTGAATTTTAATAAACATCGACGTATCAGCTTTGCTGTAGTCAATTTTATATTCTTTGCCGTTCAGGGTTTGTACAAACAGCAGGGTTTTCTCGTCGCTGAATACTTCACCGGCCGTTAAGTCCACCAGCTCCATATCCATCATTTTAGCGTCCCGCTTGTTTTCAGGTACCTGGCCTTCGTATCGCTTAATGCCTTTGTAGGTCACGATGATCGGCGGGTTATCGTCGCCGTTAAGGATAAGCAAATCCAGCTTTCTGATCTTATGAATAAGGGTGTTGCGACCGCTTACCAGAAAGGGCTTTTCAGTCATTATTGTCTCCGTGCTGGCGTGTCGTGGCTATAATCTGCAAAAAGATATCAAAGAACCTTCCGGGATGCACTCACAAGATGACCAAATATAGGCATTTTCTTAACAATTTATTAATTGTCTGGGGCACGTGGCGGACCGAATACCGGGTTATGTAAAAACTGCTGATCGGTCAGGCTCTGTAAAAAGGCAATGACCGCATCTTTTTCTTCCTGCGTTAAGCTGAACCCGGTGATAAACGGACTTTTATACGGATTCGTCTGGCCCGCTGCACGGCCACCGGCGGCATAAATGTCCAGCACTTCCGCCAGGGTACGGACACTGCCATCGTGCATATAAGGCGCGGACACCACAATATTGCGTAGCGTCGGCGCACGGAACTTGCCCATGTCTTCCGGTTTCAGCGACACCGCATACAAGCCCTGATCGGCAGCAGGGTATGCGCCCTGGCCGTCTTCGTTGTATAAGCCAGTGTTGTGAAACGGTCGCAGATCTAATTGCTGGTAGGCGTGTTTCGAAGACTGGGTGAAATTTACGCCACCGTGGCAGTGGAAGCATTCCAGCCGTTCAGAGAAAAACAAATTCATGCCGTCAATTTGCTGCTCGGTCAGCGCGCTGTCATCACCGCCGTAGGCATAGCGGTCAAACGGGCTGGAAAATGACACCAGACTGCGCACAAAGCTGGCCAGCGCCTTCACAATGCCGTCCCAGCTTGGCGCAGGGTCACCGTAGGCGGCTTCAAACGCGGCGGCATAGCCGGGTGCAGTCAGCCGCGCCAGTATCGCCTGCTCGTGGCCGGTGACGCCCATTTCCACAGGGGCCTCATTAAATAAGGGGATCATCAGTTGCTGCTCTATATGACTGAGCCCCTCGTGCGCCCAGGTAAGCGAGCCATTGTAGGCCACATTCACCAGCGCTAGCGCGTTACGCGGGACGGCGTCACCGGTAGTGCCCACCGAGTGGGCCGTGGCCTCGGCAAACGCAAACTGTTGTAAGTGGCAGGACGCACAGGACTGTTGCTGGTTAACGCTGAGTGCGGTGTCGTAAAACAGCAACCGGCCCAGCGCCACTTTCTCTTCGGTCATAGGATTGTCGGCCGGCACCACCGGCTCCGGCACATTGTATGGCAACGCCCATTTATACGGGGTAGGCGACTCAGAACAGCCACTCAACCACAGCGCCAGCAGCGCGATCAGTCCCAGTCGAGCCATGGCCGGTGAAGCAGGTTACGCAGCAACTGGTTGCACACCGGATCATCCGGCGCTTCGAACATGCACCCATCAGAGTCGGGCAAGGACACCTGGGCCAGCATCACCGGCACCGAGAGCGCCAGATCCAGATCCGTGTCCAGCTGAGTCATAGGCAGGATCATTTCCACCCGGTTGGTAAAGGTGCAGGACTTTTCCGGTGGCCGCATGGCCGACTCTGACTCACAACCGATACTGCCCAGATGATACGACCAGGTTTCATGCGGGGCCGACGTGTTGTGCACATCCAGGCGCAGGAACTTGTGCCCGGTTTGCCACGACCAGAACATACTGCTGTCGTTCAGCGGCGAAGGCTGGGTTAACGGGTTGGCGTGATTCTCTTCAAAAGGCAGGCCAATGGTGAAGCGAAAATTGGTTGCCAGCTGCATCAGCTCTTTGGTTGCTTCCAGTTGCAGCCGGGTATTCCCCTCCGGCTGGCCATCGCAGGCCGGATGAAACTTCAGCAGCGCAATGTCCGGGGTCTGCCAGTCGGTTTGCTTGAATTTCAGCGACTGCCATCTGCCGTCGATGCGGATAGCCGGATTACTGGCATATAACGCGAAATAGTCGATGGCCCATTCGTGATCGTTGATGCTCATGGTCATGGGACAGGTGCCGGTATCGACGTGTTTAAGGTGCACCGGGATGGTACCGCCCTCGCGGTTGGGGATGATGTTGTCACACGCGGTCAACACCGGGAGTAACGTACAAATGACAGCGCTTCTGACTACCAAATTGCGCAAAATTTCCACTTTGTACCTTCGTCTGCTAATTTATCTGCTCAGAGTATTCAGGACGAACACATGATAAAACAAGTATTATTATTAATAGTGGTCTCACTAGGGACGGTGAGTCAAGCCGTGCATGCACATAGTGAGCATGACAAGGCACGTTTTGTTGCCACTAACGGCACCGACAGCGGGCGCTGCGATAACCGGTTCCGGCCCTGTAAAACCATTGCCTATGCAGCGCAGATGGCGGGCAAAGGCGACAAGGTGCTGGTTGCGGGTGGCCAGTACACTATCGCTAACCGCAACGACCTGTTTTATCTGATCAGCGAAATTGTGCCGGTGAGAGGCGGGTACAGCCGGCTGGATCATTTTCAGCTGCAGAACCCCGGCCTGCATACCACGACGTTGCACGGCGTTCCGGCTACCTTTGCCGGTGCTCTGCACCGCCAGGGTTTTCGGGTGATTGCCGACGGCAAAGGAGACGCTGCCGGTGAGCTCGCCACGTTTGCCGCCACAGCGGTGGCACTGATGACCGAATCGCAGACCGCCGCCCCCTGTGAAAACGGCACCTCGGCCGGCTTTGAATGTTCCAACCTGAGTCTGCTGGCGCACATGCCGCTGAGCGAGCTGGGCTTAAACGCCACCAGCGCCAATGACATCTGGGGCCATGTCGATCTGAACACCGGCAACGAGTACGCCATTATCGGTCAGCGCAATGGCGTGGCGGTAGTGGATGTGACTAACCCGGAAAGCCCGCAGCTGGTGGGCAGCCTGCCCGGGCAGTCGACCACCTGGCGCGATATCAAGGTGTACCAGTATTACCATAGCACCTCACGCAGCTGGCGCGCCTATGCCTATGTAACCGCTGACAGCGCGACAGAAGGCTTGTGGATCATCGACCTGAACGACCTGCCCAACGGGATCAGCGAAGCCGGTCGCATTAACGATGACGTCAAAGCACACAATATCTACATTTCAAATTTAGATTACACGCTGAACACCGCGCTGCCTGGCACCGAGGCGCAAATACACATTACCGGTTCAGAAAACTTTGGCGGCGCCTGGCGATCCTACTCACTGAAAAGCCTGAAGGCGCCTAAAGCCACCTATATTCCTGAAAGCACCACCCGCAATGACTACACCCATGATGCGTCATCATTGCTTGTAACCGACACCCGGGCCACCAGTGATTGTGTGAATGGCACGGCAGAAGGTTGTCTGGTGATGCTGGATTTCAATGAACTGAGTGTCCGGTTATGGGATCATACCAGCCCCACCAGTGCTAAAGAGCTGTCGTCCATCACCTACCCCAATGTGCAGTACACCCACAGTGGCT
>JBPEWW010000451.1:0-2694 GCA_052032275.1 Alteromonas sp.
CAGCTCACCCGTGATCATATCGTGCCCCGGTCCCGGGGAGGCAAGGACAGCTGGACCAATGTCGCGACGGCCTGCTCCAGGTGCAATCACGCCAAAGGTGCACAAACGCCAGAAGAAGCCCAAATGCCGTTGCTGGCGGTGCCCTTCCGGCCAAACCTGTATGAGCGCTTTTATCTGATGAACCGACGTATTCTGGCAGATCAAATGAACTTTCTGCAAAGCCACTTTACCCAGCGCAGAGACTGGCAGGTACTATAGCGGGGCTTTGTCTGCTGACGGCGCCGGGGTAGTATCTTCGAGGGTGCGCAAATGCTCCTCGTCTTCCTTCACAGCCCGAAACCACAGACTCATCCAGTCTGAGCTTATTTTAGACTGTAATTCGAAGGCTTCCGTGGTCGGACAGAATATGGATACGAAGACCACCACTTTTGCCAGTTCGTTGGTTTCGATGCCAATTTCTGGATCGATTTGAATAAATTCCTGCTCTAAGTGACGCTCAATCAAACCTTTATAGCGTTCCGCCACATCCCGGAAATATTCGCAATGCGCCTGCGCGCGGGCGGAAAACGCCGGTAAAATTCGATATGGATTAACGGTAGGTTCATTGACAATTTCGAAGCTATGAATTTTGTAGCGACGCAGAAAGTTCAGGTTTCGCACGGTTTGCGTCACCAGCTGACTATTGGGCACATAAACGTGCTTACCGGTGTAATTAAAGGATTCGGGATCAACTTCCAGCAACGCGGTTTTCGCCCAGTCCATTTCAACCACTTCACCAACAATGTTGTTCATCTGGATCCAGTCACCCACCCGAAACGGACGCGCGCCCAGGTAATAGATAAAGCCCATAAAACATTGAATAAACTCACGGGTCGCCAGCACGATGGCCACCATAAACGCCGCGATAGAAATTGCCAGTGTCTGAATTTCAGAGGACCAGATGAGCATCAGGGCAACCAAAATGAATGCATTGCCTAACTGCTCGAGTATGTTTATTTGATTCCGGCGGTCTTCGCCCTTCTTCGAGCTTTGCTTTTTAATGACCTTAAGGATGAGACGCTTGGTCAGATGCAGAACTATGACCACCACCACAGAGGTAAGCAGCTTGTAATCAAGCATGAAGGCGCTCACTTCCTGCCATAATGCGTTGATGTCATAATTCATTAATGCACGTCCTCAGATAACTTATGGTTTTACAAATAAAAACACCGGGCAGGTGCCCGGTGTTAGTATTATGGATCATGCGACCCTGAGGAACAATGCCGACCTGTTAAGAACGGATTTGACCCTCGCCATTTACCAGGTATTTTTCAGTGGTCAGCGACTCCAGGCCCATCGGTCCATATGCATGTAACTTGGTGGTCGCGATACCAATTTCCGCACCCAGCCCAAGCTGGCTGCCGTCGGAAAAGCGCGATGACGCATTGACCATGACCACCGCGGCGTCCACCGTACGCTGGAAGCGCTCAGCAGCGGCGGTATCCTTGGTAGATATCACTTCCGTATGGAAGCTGCCGAACTGATTAATGTGCTCCAGCGCCATGTCCATATCGTCTACCACGCGAATGGCGATTTCCAGACCCAGATACTCTTCACCGTATTCGTCTTCGCCAATCACGTTGGCATCGTCGAAAAAGCTCGCGCCCGCTTCATTAACGTGCACTTTTACGCCTTTTTCCTTAAATGCTTCGGCTACCCGCGGCAGGAAGTCATTGGCCACCGCCTGGTGGACAATCAACCCCTCGAGCGCATTACACACGCCGGTACGCTGAGTCTTACCGTTCAGTAACAACTCCATGGCGTTATCAAGATCTGCGTCTTTGTCTACGTACAAGTGACATACGCCTTTAAAGTGCTGAATGACCGGCACCTTGGCGTTGTCAGTAACGTAATTGATCAGACCTTCACCGCCGCGGGGAATGATCACGTCAATGTAGTCACGCTGTTCCATCAGTTCCTGCATCAATGCACGATCCGGATTCGGAACTACGGTGATCAACGCTTTCGGCAAATCGTGCTTTTCAAGCACGTCCTGCAATAGACCAGCGATCGCCAGACTGGTGTCCAGCGCTTCTTTACCGCCTCGCAGGATCACTGCATTACCTGACTTGAAGCACAGCGCGCCGGCATCGGCTGTCACATTCGGGCGGGCTTCATAAATCATACATACTACGCCCAGCGGTATACGCATCTTACGAATGTCGATACCATTAGGACGCTTACCCAGTGAGCGGGTCTTACCCACCGGATCTTCCAGTTCGATAATAGTTTCGATACCCTGCGCCATGTCTTCAATGCGATCTGCATCCAGAATCAGGCGGTCCACCATCGCTGCATCAAGGTTGTTTTCCTTCGCACGTGCCACCTCTTTGGTGTTCACGTCGATGATCTCTTGTGTATGGCTACGAATTGCTTCGGCCATATCTTTCAAAACCGCATTTTTCTTGGCTTCATCAAGCACTGCCAACGTTTTTGCTGCGGCCTTTGCTTCTCGTGATAAATCAGTAATGATACTCATTCTTTCTCCAAATTTGCGATATGCTGTTCTGAAATAATGGGTCCGGTTTTTTCTTCAAACTCCGATGCGAATTCCTCACTGTCCTGTTTTGCAATGAAATTCAACAGACAGCTACTGTAATTCGATTTCGCTTTCACCAGTTTGGTTCCATCGTCTTTTCGAACCAAAATGGTATC
>JBPEWW010000452.1:0-1709 GCA_052032275.1 Alteromonas sp.
GCTACCCTGCCAAGCAAGGCCGCGAAATTATTTACTCATGACCCTGATGTGGTTGTACAGCCACCACCATTCGACATTCCGCCTATTGCGTTAAAAATGGCCTGGAGCGCGCTGCTGCACCATGATGCAGGGCACATCTGGCTGCGGCGTCTTATCGGCGAAGTGGCGGCGGAAATTAACGCAGGGTCTGACATTCACTGAAGCAATAGCAGAAATACAAACCATAAATTAAAAATACGGGTATAGAGTCTCTACACTGTGAGTTACACAACAAGTAAAGAGGTAGCTATGCAAGGATATGTTCAGCGAGGCCGTCTGCAGGTGGCAGACGAGCTCTACACCTTCATTGATGAGCAGGCGTTGCCCGGCATGCAACTGAATAAAGCCGATTTCTGGCAAGGTGTGGAAACGCTGTTTGCCGATTTTATCGCGCCGAACCAGGCGTTGCTGAGCACCCGGGCCGTATTACAAGAAAAAATTGATGCGTACCATGAGGCCGGAAAGCCGGTTACCGGGGAAAGTTACCAGGCCTTTCTCAGGGACATTGGTTATTTAACCGATGCCCCCGAACAGGTGCAGGTGGACACCGCCAATGTGGATAAAGAAATTGCCAGCCTCGCTGGCCCACAGCTGGTTGTGCCAATAAACAATGCCCGTTATGCACTGAATGCGGTGAATGCGCGCTGGGGCAGTCTGTATGATGCCCTGTATGGCACCGACGTCATCAGCAATGAGGGCGGTGCCGAGGCGGGCAGCAGCTATAACCCGGTTCGCGGCCAGAAAGTGATCACCGCGGCCCGGGAGTACCTAGATACGTTGTTGCCGCTGGCTACCGGCAGCCATGTTGATGCAACCGCATATGCCATCTCAACCGGCAAGCTGGCTATCACGCTGGCTAACGGTGATGTTACCACCCTCGCCGATACCACTCAGTGGCAGGGATACCAGGGCGATGCACAGGCGCCCGAAGCCCTACTGTTCCGCCATCATGGACTGCACTTCGAAATTCAGCTGGATCCCACCCACCCGGTAGGCAAAACCGACCCGGCGGGCGTAAAAGACATCCTGCTGGAATCGGCATTAACCACCATCATGGATTGCGAAGACTCGGTGGCTGCCGTCGATGCCGCCGATAAAACCCAGGTGTACCGTAACTGGCTGGGTCTGATGCAGGGCTCGCTGAGTGTCGAAATCACCAAAAATGGCCGCCCCCTGACTCGCACCATGCACGCTGACCGTACCTATACGCCCGCCGGGCATACAGGGCAAACCGACAAAATCACGTTACCGGGGCGCAGCCTGATGTTCGTGCGCAATGTGGGTCACCTGATGACCAATGATGCCATGTTATTCGACGAGCAACCGGTGCCAGAAGGGATCATGGACGGCGTTATCACCGCGCTCATTGGCAAGCACGATCTGTCAGGCAACAGTAAGCTGAAGAACAGTCGCGAAGGCAGCATTTATATTGTGAAGCCAAAAATGCACGGGCCTGAGGAAGTGGCTTTTACCGACAAACTGTTTGCCCGAATCGAGCAGATAATCGCAGTTCCCGTTCACACCCTGAAGATGGGGATCATGGATGAGGAGCGCCGTACCAGTGTGAATTTAAAGGCCTGTATCGCCGCCGCCAGGTCCCGGGTGGTTTTCATCAATACCGGCTTCCTGGACCGGACTGGGGACGAAATCCATACCTCCATGCTGGCCGG
>JBPEWW010000453.1:0-6048 GCA_052032275.1 Alteromonas sp.
CTGCACAAGCTGGCTACCGAATAAAGACAACCCGGGTGGCATGCATCATCACTAACAGCAGGCGGTACCAAGGTTATACCCTGACCGCCAGCACATCGGTTTTTACGCCGTGCAAAACTGCATTCGCAGTCGAGCCCAACAACAACTGCATACCACTTTGGCCATGGGTGCCTATTACAATTAAATCGGCCGCTATGCTGTCCGCAGTACGGTGGATCTGGTCGGCCGGCGAACCAATCGCCACATGAACCTGATCGGCAGGGATCTTATGCTGGTCAGCTATTTCAAGTAATCGTGCCCTGGCGTGTTGCTGTATATCCGTTGAATAATCCCGCTCAAGAAACAGGCCATAGGGTTCAAAATTGGTTTGCGGATACGTGACGTAGATCAAGTGCACGGATGACGAGGTCGCAGCCATTTTCATCGCCCGGTCTATTACGGGCTCGTGCTCGGCGTAGACGTCCAGCGCCACTAATATAGTGTTGTAATGACTCATCCTGCACCTCCACGGTTAGCCGCTGCACACAAATATTGACGCCGTACGCAGTGTGGCTCTATAACAGTAGTGTAGAACAACTTCATTCAATTAGGCAGATACATGAACAAACGATTGATGGTAGTAATGAGCGCAGGGCTCGGACTTGCAGCATGTGGTTTTGGCCCTGAGTCTCCACGCGGGTTCAGCCTGCCGGAAGGCGATGCGCAGGCCGGCAAGGCGCTTTTTTCTCATTACCGCTGTATAGACTGCCACACGGTCGACGGTGTCACCGTACCCGATGGCCATAAATACCAGATGACTAAACCTGTCTCACTGGGCGGCACCAGCAGCCGGGTAACCACCTACGGAGAACTGGTTACCAGTGTTATCAATCCTTCCCATAAACTCAGCCGACGCTATCCGGTCAGCCAGACCACGGAAGGCGGGAAAAGCCGCATGCGCGATATGAATGATGTGATGACGGTGGCTGACCTGATAGACATTGTGGCGTTCCTGCAGCCTAAATACGAGGTTGTGCCCTATCGAACCACTGAATACCGGCTCTACGAGTTGCGCAGTGCGCAACGGGAAGACAAGAATTAACTTACCGACGCAGGCTTTTCCTCCATGTCGGTTAATTCACTGTAAGGCATAAAGCTTTCGGCGCTGGCTTCCTCGATATGTATTTTGAATGCCTGGGGAATGTCGTCTCCCAAAAAACAGCCTTTTTTAATGATGGGGAAAATTTCGTCGTAACGTTTTACGCAGGACTGGTCCACGCGGCGGAAGATGTGGGTACGATTCAGTGACGCTGGGGAGGTATGCCCGGTCGAGGACAGGATATCCATCAGCGCATGAATGGTTTTCTGATGAAACCGGTACACCCTTTCAAACTTGTCGGTCACATCAAGCCCGCGCACCAGGCTGGGATCTTGCGTAGCGACGCCGGTAGGACAGCGGTTCGTGTTACATGACAGCGACTGTACACATCCTAAAGCCAGCATCATGCCGCGCGCGCTGTTACAAATATCGGCGCCCAGGCTCAGATTTTTGACTATCTGAAACGCCGTGATAATTTTACCCGCCGCAATGATCCGGATATGCTGACGTAAATCAAAGCCCACCAGGCAATCATCTACGAACGCCAGTGCCTCGCGCAGCGGACTGCCAATTGAGTTGGTGTATTCAAGGGGGGCGGCACCAGTTCCCCCTTCGCCGCCGTCCACCGTGATAAAGTCTGGCATGACACCGGTTTTATGCATGGCTTTACAAATAGCCACAAACTCACTTTTTCTGCCCAGCGCCAGCTTGATCCCTACTGGCTTTCCCTCACTTAGCTCACGTAACTGACTAATAAAGTCCATTAGCTCCAGTGGTGTAGAAAAAGCCGGATGACGAGCGGGTGAGTCTACCTGAGTGTGTGGCTGCACTCCCCGGATTTCGGCAATCTCCGGCGTATTTTTATAGGCGGGAAGAATGCCGCCGTGGCCCGGCTTTGCACCCTGTGACAACTTGATCTCAATCATTTTCACACTGGGCAAGCGGGCTTTATCTTTAAATAAGTCGGCGTCAAAGTTGCCGTCTGTAGTGCGACAGCCAAAGTAAGCCGTGCCTATTTGCCAGACCAGGTCACCGCCATGTTCAAGGTGGTACGGGGTAAGACCCCCTTCCCCCGTGTTATGTGAAAACCCGCCTTTTTTTGCGCCCTTGTTTAGCGCCAGAATAGCGTTTTTAGACAGACTCCCAAAGCTCATCGCAGAGATATTCAGTAAGCTGGAGCTGTAGGGTTGCTTACAGGCTGGCCCACCAATCATCACCCGCGGGTTTTCTTCCATATCCTCAACCTGTCTGGCTGACAGCGAGTGACCAATCCATTCATACCCGTCGGAATAGGTGTCTATCTGGGTGCCGAACGGGATGGTTTCCCGGCTGTTTTTTGAACGCTGGTAGACAATGGCACGAAACATTCTGGAGATTGGTGTCCCGCCGGTATCAGATTCAATGAGGTATTGCTGAACGTAAGGACGCAGTCCTTCAATGGTCCAGCGCATCCGGCCAATAAGGGGAAAGTTACGCAATATGGCGTGTTGTTGCTGAAAGGCATCGAAGATAGCAAAACCCAGCAAAGTGGCAGTCAACAAGATAAACCACCAGGCCGGCGGCCAATAAAACCCGGCAGCCACGTTGATGGCCAGCGTGGCAAATAAGCAAAGAAGAATGGTCAGGCGCATTGGGATTCCCTGCACAACAATGGGATTCTTTGCTGTATGGATGACGTAGTTAAAAAGATCATATTCCAGACGGAATAGCCTGCTTATTCCAATGGAATAACACTGTAATATCACGAATACGTGAAGGCACAAAGCCGTGGCAAGTACGCATAAAACTACAGCGACATGTTGATAGTTTACGTGTTTAGTGGCCTGTTACGGGCCGTTGAAACAGCAAAAGCCTAAGCAAGCAAAAACACTTAACTTATTGTATATAAGGCAATATATAGTTACGCGTAACTATTCCTTGCGGGTATTTTGTACACGCAATCTAAAAAAGCAATTAAGCCTGCCTCTGTGCCCCTTCCCTGGTGCGATTGCGTTCATAGTTACCCGCCGAAGCATGCGGCGGAGCGTTAGCCTGATGGCCAGGTCAGAATGGTTACAATCGTCGTCCTGCTTACCAGCAATGCGCGTAATTATCTTCTCGAATGCTTATTTGCTGAGAGCGCGAGGACGTCAGAACTCTGGCCAGCAGCAATAGTGAGACCACAGAACCACGCATTAAAGGTAACCGTGCCGTTTGCTGCCCTGCCCCGCACATACTTTGTGTTTCAGGCATTTACGGCATTTACTTCACGCCCCATATATAGCAAGCTTAACTGCGTATTACGTTTGCTTCTTTACGTTTCCGGAGAACACCGACTTACATGGAATACGCTTTTCTTCTTTTCGCTTTTATTTGTGGCTTAGCTGTCAAACTGGTAGGGATCCCTCCGCTGGTGGGCTACCTGGTCGCCGGGTTTGTGCTCAATATGTTCGGCTTTGAATCGAACAGTACATTGCAGTCTATCGCCGATCTTGGCATTACCATTATGCTGTTTACGATTGGTCTGAAGCTGAATATACGTGACCTCAGCCGACGGGAAGTCTGGGCTGGCAGCGTAACGCACACGTTAATCTGGGTAGCGGCTATCGCCGGCGTTCTGTATGGCGTAGCCGCACTTATAGCAGCAACCACCTCCGCAATTGACTGGCAAAGCGCCATACTGATTGCCTTTGCTCTGAGCTTCAGTAGTACCGTTTGTGTGGTTAAGGTGCTGGAAGAAAGTGGCGAGATGAAGACCCGTCATGGTCGTCTGGCCATTGGGATCCTGGTTATGCAGGATATTTTTGCGGTGGTCTTTTTGGTGGCAGCCACTGGTAAGCTACCAAGTATCTGGGCATTTGGTCTGCTGGCTATTCCGCCACTGGTACCGGTTTTCTACAAAGTACTGAATCAGTCAGGCCACGGCGAATTACTGCCCCTGACCGGCTTTATTCTGGCACTGGGCGGCTATCATGTTTTTGAGCTGGTGAATATAAAAGGTGATTTAGGCGCGCTTATCTTCGGTATCCTGATGGCCAGACACACCAAAGCAACAGAGCTGGCGAAATCCCTGATGAGCTTCAAGGATCTCTTTCTTATTGGCTTTTTCCTCAGCATTGGCCTGATGGCGTTGCCGGATATGCAAATGATTTTCCTGGCGCTGTTATTTTGTTTACTGCTACCTGCCAAGGCACTCCTGTTCTTTGGATTGTTCACACAATTACGCTTGCGCGCCCGGACCGCTTACCTTACCAGCCTCGTCCTGACCAACTACAGCGAATTTGGTCTGATCGTGGGTGCCTTGTCAGTCTCGCTGGGCTTACTGACCGAGTCCTGGCTGGTCGTAATTGCCCTGGCAGTCTCAATTTCGTTTGTCTTTACCAGTATTTTGTATCGCTCTTCGCATAGTCAGTACCACCGCATGAAAAAGTCCATTAAGCGCTACGAGCGTTCCCGGCGTCTTCAGGATGACGTTTATCCGGTGATAGACAACGCCGAGTTCCTGGTGGTGGGTATGGGCCGGGTGGGCTCAGGCGCCTTTCAGTCGCTGTCTAAGCTGGTGGACAGTAAAGTCTGGGGACTGGATGCTGACCGCACGAAGGTAAACCACTTAAAACACGAAGGCTGGAACGTGGTGGTAGGCGACGGTGAAGACGTCGATCTCTGGGATAATCTCGACATAAGCCAGGTGCGTCTGGTACTGCTGGCCCTGCCCTCTATAGAAGATGCAATCAATATTACCCGTCAGCTACGTAATGCCGGCTATAAAGGTAAAGTGGCCGCTATTGCCCGGTACGAGGACGAGGTGGACTATTTACTGACTCATGGCGTAGACAAGGTATTTAATTTCTTCACCGAAGCCGGGCTTGGCTTTGCTGAGGAAAGCCTGGCGTTTGTCGAGAATACCCCCTCGCCAACGCAGGCGGCCTCTTAGCACTCGGCTACGAATACAAACAAAGGTTACAGTGAGAACTATTATCGTTAGTATGTCTTTGTTTTTTATAAGAATTTTTGACAAAACAGCCAGTTTGCACTACACTTTCGGCACCACTTTTCAACAGGACGCATTATGAAAGGCAACAAACAGGTCGTCGCTAAGCTGAATGACGTTCTCACGTGTGAGTTGACATCAATTAATCAGTATTTTCTGCACGCCCGGATGTTCAAGAACTGGGGGCTGCAGGAGCTCAACGAGAAGAACTACAAGAAATCGATTAAAGACATGAAGCAAGCCGATGATTTGATTGAGCGGATCTTGTTTCTGGAAGGCTTACCGAACCTTCAGGCGCTTGGCAAACTTTACATCGGTGAAGACACTGAAGAAATGCTTGCCTGCGATACAAAATTTCAAAATGAACAACTGCCCCTGCTCCGTGAAGCAATAGCGCTATGCGAAGATAAGCAGGACTATGTGAGCCGGGATTTGCTGGAAGATATTCTTGAATATGAAGAAGAGCACCTGGACTGGCTGGAAACCCAGGAATATCAGATAGAAAATATGGGCATTGAAAATTATCTGCAGGCGCAAGTAATGGGAGATGACAAATGAAAGGCAATCAGAAAATTATCGATGGGTTGAACTCCCTGTTGGCGTATGAGCTCGCCGCAATGGATCAGTACTTCATTCACTCTCAAATGTACCTGGATTGGGGGCTGCATAAACTTTATGAGCGCATCGATCATGAATTCGATGATGAGCGAGGCCATGCAACCAAGCTGATTGAACGCATGCTGTTTCTGGAAGGTACGCCAGACATGGTGCAGCGTACCGGCCTGAAAATTGGCGCAGATGTCCCGGACATGCTGGAAAGTGACCTGCGCGTTGAATATGAAGTCGACGCCAAACTGCGTGAAGTGATTGCCCTGTGTGAGCAGGAAAAAGATTATGTCACCCGCGACATGCTGATCACTCTGCTGGACGATACTGAAATGGATCATGCGTACTGGCTGGAACAGCAGTTAGGCCTGATCAAGCGTCTGGGGCTGCCTAA
>JBPEWW010000454.1:0-7926 GCA_052032275.1 Alteromonas sp.
CGACTTAGCTCAGTTGGTAGAGCAACTGACTTGTAATCAGTAGGTCGCCAGTTCGATTCCGGCAGTCGGCACCATTTTCTTCCTGTGTTTTCAATGTCACCCTCGCTGTAATTGTCCAATACTCACCTGCTACTAACGGCGCTGGTACGGCTGCGCATTTTCTGCTTTGTTCCACGCATGAGCTGCCGTACACTGGCACTAATTATCCTAACCACAGCAGAATAACTATGCTTATCCGTACCTTGCTTACCCTCGCCGGAATCATGCTGGCGACGCCGTCGTGGGCCACATCGCTTAGTGTTGACAATGCCCATGCCCGTACCACATTTCCTATGGCGCAGTCGGGTGCTGTCTACCTGTCGCTTACCAACGACTCCGACCAACCGGTTACGGTGGCCGGCGTGACCGTGGATGCGGATGTGGCCAGTGAGGCTCAAATTCACACCACCGACATGCAAGGCGATGTGATGCAGATGCGGCAAGTCACCGACGGCATTACGCTGGCGCCCGGTGAACAGGTGGACTTCGCTCCGGGGGGCTACCACATCATGTTGCTGGGGCTTAAAAACGGGCTCGACGAAGGCAAAACGGTCAGAGTTACCTTACACTTAACCGGTGGTGAGACCATTGGCGTCACCGCTGCGATCAAGGCCATTGATAAGCAGAGCGGGCATCACCATCATCATTAGTCACCTGGCGTTCCGTTTTCGTCAGGCTTAGGGCACCTGGGCACGCTGTGACAAGTCCAAGTGTATAAGTTTGGCGTATAGCAGTAATCCAAACCGGATCGGTTTCGGTATCAAAAAAATAGATTGTAAATCTTTTTTTTAATCTGTTTTATATTGCACAAGGAGTAAGCTATGACAAAGATTGATATTGGTATTTCTGAAGGGGATCGTACTGAAGTGGCGGAAGGGCTGAAGAAGCTGCTGGCCGATTCCTACACCCTGTACCTGCAGACCCATAATTTCCACTGGAATGTCACTGGCCCGCAGTTTCGTGAGCTACATCTGATGTTCGAAGAGCACTATACCGAGCTGGCCACTGCAGTCGATGACATTGCTGAACGTATTCGTACGCTGGGTATCGCAGCCCCCGGTACCTACAAAGCATTCGCAGATTTAAGCTCCATCGCCGAAGTGGAAGGCGTACCTGCGGCATCAGAAATGGTGGGATTACTTACCCATGGCCACGAATCAGTAGTGAAAACCTGTCGTGAGGCGTTAAAAGTTGCCCAGCAGGCTGAGGATGAATCGTCAGCGGCATTAATTTCCGACCGCATGCGGGTTCACGAGAAAACGGCGTGGATGCTCCGTGCGACCCTGGCAAACTAAGAGAAAACACATGAAGAACTTGCAAAAAGCAGTGGCCCTTGCCGCTGCTTCGTTATGTCTGAGCGCCCCGGTGGTAGCAGATGATCATGGCACGCTGTCGGTGGAAACCCTCGCGGAAGGTCTGACCCACCCCTGGGGTATGGCATTTATGCCAGGTGGCGATGTGATCATCACTGAGCGTGCCGGTGGGATCCGGGTGTATTCACCGCAAACCGGGCTGGGCGAACGCCTGGCCAATGTACCGGCGGTGGCGGCGAATAATCAGGGCGGCATGCTGGACATTACGCTGGACCCTAAGTTCAGCGATAACCGCACCGTGTACTTCTGCTACAGCAAGCCCGGTGACGGCGGCAGTAGCACCAGTGTTACCAAAGCCGTGCTGGGTGACGGTGAGCTGACCGACCTGAACACCATCTTCTCGGCCGCACCGCTGGTGAATAATGGCTTCCATTTTGGTTGCCGGCTGGCGTTTAACGATGCCGGAGAATTATTTGTGACGCTGGGCGATCGCTATAAATACATGGATGAGGCGCAGAATACCGACAATCATTTCGGCACCATTGTGCGCATTCATGCCGATGGCAGCGTGCCGGACGACAACCCGTTTGCGGAGGGCGGTGCACCGGAAGTGTATACCTATGGCCACCGCAATGTGCAGGGGCTGACCTTACATCCGGAAACCCGCGCGGTGTGGGCCATGGAACACGGCCCGAAAGGCGGCGATGAAATTAATTTGCTGGAGGCCGGTGCGAACTATGGCTGGCCGAAAATAACCTACGGCATTGATTACTCCGGTGACATTATTTCCGATAAAACCGAGATGGCAGGCATGGAACAACCGTGGCTGTACTGGGATCCTTCCATCGCGCCCAGTGGTATGGCGTTTTATCAGGGCCAGCCCTTTGCTGACTGGCAGGGTGATCTGCTGGTGGGCTCGTTGAAATTCACCCACCTGCGCCGCATTGAAATGAACGACGGACAGCCCGGCAAGCAGCATGAATATCTGCGTGAGCGGGGTGAGCGTATTCGTGATGTGGAAGTGGGGCCGGATGGCTTTATCTACCTGCTGACCGATGCCCCGAATGGCAAGTTACTGAAAGTGTCCCCCGCCCGGTAAGCGGTGGTGCTAAGTTACGCATAAAACGCGGCCCTGGGGCCGCGTTTTTTTTGTCTGCCAGGTGAACTGACGGTGCGGCATCTGGCTGCCGGTGATCTGCCGGTAGCCGCCAGCCGTTTCCAATGCTGTAAACAGCCAGGAGCAAAACGTATGAAAACAGTTCTGACCAGTCTTATAATGGCCATGGCAGCCTCAGGTGTCTCGGCCAAAACGATTGACATGGTGGACGCCCGCACTGGCGAAGCTGCGGGCACAGTGGTTATTGAAAACACAGAATACGGGCTGGTGCTGACACCGTCGCTGACCGGCCTGCAGCCCGGTGGTCACGGCTTTCACATCCATGAAAATCCGTCCTGTGCAAGCGCCGTGAAAAACGGCAACACAGTACCCGCCGGCGCAGCCGGCAGTCACTACGATCCCCACGGGACTGATAACCACGGTTACCCCTGGAGCGACGCGGCCCATCTGGGGGATTTACCCCTGCTGTATGTGAATGGTGAGGGCGATGCCCGGCATCCGGTGCTGGCCCCGCGCCTGACGGTGGACAAGGTCACTGGCCGTGCCCTGATGGTCCATGAGGAAGGCGACAACTATGCCGACGAGCCGGCCAAACTGGGCGGCGGTGGGCCACGGGTGCTGTGCGGTATTATCCGTTAACGCGCAGGCACCCTGTTACCGACAAACAAAAAAACGCCGGCGTTGTGCGCCGGCGTGGGATAACGGGTTACAGGTAAGCCGTTATTCTTCTGCTTCACCTTCATGACGGTAGCGTTCAAACCACGCCACAATGTTGCCCACCTTTTGGATCAGGCGCGAAGGTTTACCCGCAATGCCATGTGGCGCGCCAGGGATGCGCACCATGGCCGCATCAACACCCTGCAGGCGTAATGCCTGATAAAACTGCTCAGATTCACTGATAGGGGTACGGTAGTCCGCTTCGCCTGTCAGCAGCAGCGTCGGTGTGGTCACATTGCCAACCAGTGACAACGGGGAGCGATCCCACAGTTCATCCGCCACTTCCCAGGGCATGGCTTCCATCCAGTACTGACTAAAATACGGATACGCGTCTGCGGTCAGCGCAAAACTCACCCAGTTAATCACCGGCTTAGCCACTACGGCAGCGGCAAAGCGATCCGTTTTACCTATCGACCAGGCGGTGAGCACGCCGCCGCCCGAGCCACCGGTTATAAACAGGTTATTGCTGTCTACGAAGCCCTTGGCCACCGCAGCATCCACAACATCCATCAGATCGTTGTAGTCTTCGGACGGGTAATTGTGATGAATAAGGTTGCCGAAATCTTCCCCGTAGGAGGAGCTGCCCCGCGGGTTAGACCACACCACCACATAGCCCTGCGCGGCCATCAGCTGCACTTCCATTGAAAAATGCGGGCCGTAAGCCGCATGCGGGCCACCATGGATCTCCAGGATCAGCGGGTAAGACTTGCTCTCATCAAAGTCCGGTGGCAGGGCCATCCATGCATCAATGTTGCGCTCGTCGACACTGGAGGTCACCGGCAAAGCCTCGACGTTGGCCAGTTTAAGGTGGTTCAGCGCATCGCTGTTCAGATCAGTCAGGGTGGTGGTATTTCCCCGGCGCGAATACAGCGCTAAATCGGCAGGACGCATGGTTTCGGCCGTGGTATAGGCGATGTCACCCTTACTGCTTACGGCAAAACTGCCTGAGGTATAGGGTCTGCCCATAGACTGACCGCCAATGGTGACATCCAGTTTGTCGATATCACCGTCCAGATCAACCCGTGCCAGGCGGTTATTGCCTTCATCCAGGTAAGCGAAAATCAGTTCATCGCTGTCATCATTCCAGACGAAGCGACCGATGCTACGATCCAGGGAGCCGGTTAAGCGGGTGGTGTTGCCATTGCTGAGGTTCATCACCATGATGTCGCCGGTCTGATAGGACAGTTTCCGGTCTTCAAGCTGCGAGAACGCCAGCCATTTGCCGTCCGGACTGATAAGCGGCGACGCCTCCGGGCCGGCCATATCCGTGACCTGCTCCACCTTGGCCGAGGCGGTATTCACCCGGTAGATATCGCTGCCCAGCGGCCGCAAAGCGTAATCTTCCTGCTTATCCGCAGTAAAATAAATCCAGTCATCCTGTTTGCTGAAGGTCAGACTGCCACCGTGCGGATATTCAGCGGTAGTCAGCTGGCGGGGCGTGCCGCCGGTAACTGGTAACACATACACCTGGGAGTAACCATCCGGCAGGTAGCCGGCACCGTCTGCGCGGTAGCGGGTTTTTTCAATATACTTAGCCGGCTCTGCCCACGTCGCCCCATCGGGCTTTTTCGGCATGCCGGTAAACAGCGCGTCAGGTTTCACCGGCGTAAACATGGTGAAGGCCAGGTGCTGACCGTCATTAGACCAGGTCAGGCTGGCCGGTGCATACGAGACGTTGGTCAGTCTGGCAGTCTGGCCGCTGTCCATGTAGCGCACATACAGCTGGGCACTGCCTGAGGCGGTGGAAATATATGCCAGCATACTGCCGTCTTTGGATAACACGGCATTACGGATACTGTCATCCCCCGCCAGCAACGGCCGGTGCTGCTTCGATTTAATGTCTATCTGCCACAGGCTGCTGTGCGTGCTGTCAGTCATGATGTCCATGCTGCGACGCTCGTAAACCAGCTTATCGCCGTTGGGTAAGAAGAACGGGGCCGCCGGATATTCCAGATTGAACGTATCCTGATAGGTCAGTTTATCGGGCAACGCGGACGTGGCTGCGTGCGCGCCGACGCCCAGTACACTCAACGCTGCTGCGAGTGACGCAATTCGTAGTCGTAACATGGTGATCCTTACTTGTTGATTATTCACTTAACGCCCGCAGTGCTGCGTGAACCGGGCTGTCGGTGGCGGCTACCGGACCGTGATCCGGCCCAGCAGAATATCTTTAAACATCACCCAGTCGCCCAGCAGGCTGTAAAGCGGATGACTGAAAGTGGCCGGGCGGTTTTTTTCAAACAAAAAATGTCCCAGCCAGGCAAAGCCATAGCCAATCACGGGCAGTAACCACAACAGTACCCACATTTGCAGCACGATAGACACCCCCAACACGGCGAGTACCAGCCAGGAGCCGATAAAGTGTAGTAACCGGCACGTGGGGTTTGCGTGTTCGTTTAGGTAATGCGGATAAAACTCCCGAAAGCTTCGGAAATGCACAGGGGGATCCTGCGCGGGTGGGGGGGTGACCGGTGCCATGGCAATCTCCTGTAATGATGCGCTAACATTAACATTATATTAACCGGGCGCCAATTGCGTGCCAGCCTGACCGCAGGGCGGGTGGAACGTCACGGCAACTTGTTTTCTTCTGTACGCCCCCCATATCACTCTGCAAATACGTTTTAACAGGTTAACGCAATGGATAATTTAGTCGCGAACACCGGCGCCACCATCGTCGATATCACCACGCAGAACTTTCAGCAGGTGATCCTGCAGGACTCACAGGAAAAACTGGTCATGGTCGATTTCTGGGCCGACTGGTGTGAACCCTGTAAAGACCTCATGCCTATTCTGGAAAAACTGGCCAATGAATACCATGAGCACCTGATCCTGGCGAAGGTCGACTGTGACGCCCAGCAGGAAGTGGCCGGTCAGTTTGGGATCCGCAGCCTGCCGACGGTGATGCTGGTAAAAGACGGCCAGCCGGTCGATGGCTTTGCCGGTGTCCAGCCCGAAGCGCAAATTCGTGAAATGCTGGCGAAGTACCTGCCCAGCCCGGAAGACGAGGCGCTACAGGAGGCCGCAAAACTGGCTGCCGGTGGCGATTATCAGGCGGCTTTTCCGCTGGTAAAGCAGGCGTTCGATATTAACCCGGACAACCTGGACGCCAGGTACCTGTATATTGACTGCCTGCTGGAAACCGGCTCGGTCAGTCAGGCGAAAGAGTTACTGGAGACCATCAGGATGGTGGATCAGGACTCCCGCTATCAGGCGCTGACCGGTAAGGTGGAACTGGCTGAACAGGCGGCGGAATCACCCGAGATAAAACAATTGCAGGCGGCGGTGGCCGCCGAGCCTGACAACCTGCAGCTGAAGGTGGATTTAGCCGTGCAGCTGCAACAGGCGCACAAGCCGGATGAAGCGCTGGCATTGTTGTATACCGTGCTGAAAACCGAATTAAGTTTTGGTGAGGCGCGCAAGATTATGCTGGACATGATCAACGCCCTGGCTGATGGCGATCCGCTGAAATCAGCGTACCGGCGTAAGGTGTACGGCCTGTTATATTAACGGTCAGGTTGTCCAGGAAGGGGCGAAAACCCTTCCTCATGCAGCCACTTTAACGCCTCAAAGTAACTGGTAAAATACTCGCGCTGGTAGTCGGGCTGGTAGCCCGGATCCTGCTGGAGCGGGTAGGTGCGTTCCAGCTGCGCTTTCTTTACCATGCTGTTTTCCATCACATAGGCCGAACGCCGCAGGCCATGGCGGATGTTAAACCGGATTTGTTCGCTAAGCGCCTGCTGGCTGTCCGGTGTCGCGAGCACCCAGCGGCGGCCGTCCATCAGTGCCGCCCAGGGAGCGTCACCGATTCGGTGTACCAGTTCCTGCATATCCGAGCTCAGGCTTTGTACCGTGTGCAAATTCCAGCTACCGGTGGCAAAAACCTCCATCACGTTGCCGGAAAAATCCAGCGCGTAGTGGCCATATTTAGGAAACTTCACTACAGACTCCTTGCGGTATCGACGATAGTCGTTGTCCATGTATAGCAGATATCGGCCGGCAGGGGGAAGTTAAATGGTCAGTAGCCTGCGCACTGCGATTACCTGCGAGGCCCGCCCGCATTAGAACGGCATACCGGCCACTGGCTGGCCCGGCAGTACAGCTTCGCTGCCACTGTTGCCCGGGTAATTTTACCCACACGGCTCCCATCTGCGCAGATTTTTGGGTACAGTCAGCGTTCGTTCAGCGTCTGTGGATTGAAACATGTACCAGCAGTATTACCAGCGGTTTCTGAAGGCCAATGCCGGCAAGCAGCACTTCTCCCCTCACAGTCACTACTACTGGCCGGACGTAACCCGCCAGGCCATGCTTGATTACTGGGACGACAGTGCCCGGCTGGCAGATCAGAAGTGGGAACATTTTTTTGCAGCCTGTGTGCCTGCTTTGCAGCAGCACATCAGTCGCCTGCTGGGGACCCGCGCCCCTGAGCAAATTGTGTTTGCACCCAATACCCATGAATTACTGTTTCGTATTCTCAGTTGCAAGGACTGGCGGCAGTCATTGCGGATTTTGTCCACCGACGCCGAGTTTCACAGTTTTTACCGGCAGGCCAACAGGCTGGCCGAGATGGACACCGTAACCCTGGATAAAGTCTCTGCGCAACCGTTCCACAGCTTCAGCGACCGGTTTATCGACGCAATTCAGGCCGGCCACTATGATGTGATCTTTCTCAGTCAGGTGTTTTTTAATTCCGGCTTTGTGGTTCATGATATTGAGCGAATTGTTGATGCGGTAGCCGATCAG
>JBPEWW010000455.1:0-8634 GCA_052032275.1 Alteromonas sp.
AGTGCAGGAGTATGCGCCGCCGAAGACGGTGTCAGAAGACAAGGCCCGCCGTCGTTTACAGGAAGTGTTATTGCATTTGCCGGCGGTGACGGGCGTTTCTTCTAAACAAATCGCACTGAAGGTAAGGAGTCAGCAGAAGGGCACCAGGCAATACGAAAAAATGGCGCAACAGGGCAACACCATTGAGGTGCATGAAAATGGTGCCACATTCATTGTCAATCCTACCGATTACCTTGATACCGGTTTGTTTCTTGATCACCGAGACACCCGCCAACTGGTCAGGGAGCGCGCGAAGGGCAAGGATGTGCTGAACCTATTCGCCTATACGGGCAGTGTGTCGGTATTTGCTGCGATGGGCCAGGCGCGGTCAGTAACCACCGTCGATATGTCAAAAACTTACCTCGACTGGGCCCGCCAGAACTTTGCCCGTAACAAGCTCACCGGGCCCTATGCCTTTGTACAGGCTGACTGTACCAGCTGGTTAAATAAGCATGATGGAAAATATGATCTCATTTTCATCGATCCTCCGTCGTTCTCCAACTCTAAACGCATGCAGACTACCTGGGACGTGCAGCGGGACCACGTTACCCTGCTTACCGATGCCGTGGCCTGCTTACGTCCGTCTGGTACGATCATTTTTTCCAACAACCGCAAGGGCTTTAAGCTGGATACGCAGGCACTTTCGGCACTCGGTTTGAACATCGAAGACGTAACCGCCCGCACTATTCCGGAAGATTTCGTCAAGCCATCGCCAGTCCATAAATGTTGGATATTACAACTATGAAGCTACTGTTTTTCACCGGCCCGCAGTGCAGTCTGTGTGACTTAGCCCGGCACGCGTTGTCTCAGGTTGAGGGCGCGGACGAGCTACAGGTTGAAATGTGTAATGTGCGTGAAAACCCTGACTGGTATCACCTGTATGGCGCCCGGATCCCGGTATTTAAACGTACTGACACCGGCCAGGAAATTGGCTGGCCATTCACTACCGAAGATTTGGAGACATTTATTCAGTGAGCATTCTGCAGTTAAAGAATATTACTGTGATTTTTGGCGATCCGCCGTTGCTTGATGGCGTGGAGTTTCTGGTTCAGCCCGGCGAAAGAGTGTGTCTGGTGGGTCGCAATGGCAGTGGTAAGTCAACCTTAATGAAAGTCATTGCCGGTGAGATTATCGCCGACGATGGTCAGCGTATTATTGAGGGTAATACCATCATTGCCCGCCTGGAGCAGGATCCCCCCCAGACCACTGAAATCAGCCTGTTTGATTATGTGGCAGAGGGATTGGCTGATGTGGGTGACATAATTAAAGACTATTACCACCAGACCCGTCTGGTGGCAGACGATCCCAGTGAGGGCAACCTCAAACGGCTGCAAAAGCTGCAGGAAGAACTGGAAACCCGGGATGCCTGGCAATTTGAGCAGCAAATAGAACAAACACTGACCATGCTGAAACTGGATGCTGACGCGTCCTTATCCACACTGTCTGGTGGCTGGCGCCGAAAAGCGGCACTGGCCCGGGCGCTAGTCAGACAACCTGATCTGTTATTGCTCGATGAGCCAACTAACCATCTCGATATTGAGATGATCCGCTGGCTTGAGCAAAGTCTGGTGCACTTTAAAGGCGCAATTGTGTTTGTCAGCCATGACCGTGCATTTATCCGGCATATGGCTACCCGCATTGTGGATCTCGACCGCGGGCAACTGACCAGTTACCCCGGTAATTACGAAACCTATTTAAATAAAAAGCAACATGATTTGGAAGTTGAAGCCAGTCAGAATGCAGAGTTTGACCGCAAACTTGCCCAGGAAGAAGTGTGGATCCGACAGGGCATCAAAGCACGGCGGACCCGGAACGAAGGACGGGTAAGGGCGCTTAAAAAGCTGCGGGAAGCCCGCCAGGCGCGCCGCGAACTGATGGGCTCGGCGGTTGTCGCCCAGCACCAGGGCGTGCGTTCCGGTAAAATGGTGTTTGAAGTTAACGATCTAAGTTACGCCATTGAAGGCAAGCCGATTGTTAAACATTTAAATCTTAACGTGATGCGTGGTGACAAACTGGCACTGATTGGGCCTAACGGTAGCGGTAAAAGTACGCTGATCAAGCTCTTGCTGGGGCAACTTGAAGCTGATGCCGGACACTGTCGTCAGGGCACCAACCTTGAAGTTGCCTACTTCGATCAGCACCGTTTGGGGCTCGACCTGGAAAAGTCAGTCATTGATGCAGTGGCCGACGGTAAGCGGGATCTCACGGTGAATGGTCACCCCCGCCATGTGATGAGTTATTTACAGGACTACCTGTTTTCACCGGAACGGGTAAATGCGCCGGTGAAATCACTATCCGGTGGTGAGAAAAATCGCCTGATGCTGGCGAAACTCATGCTTAAACCCAGTAACGTGCTGGTGCTCGATGAACCGACGAACGATCTGGATGTAGAAACACTCGAGATGCTGGAAACCCTGTTAAATAACTATGAAGGGACCGTATTACTGGTGAGTCACGATCGCGAATTCGTGGATAACGTGGCCAACAGCTGCCTGGTGTTTGAAGGAGCAGGGCAGTTACGAGAATTCGTGGGTGGTTTCACTGATGTTGAAAACTGGTACCAGCAACGAGAAAAAGAACGGGACAGCCAGCGTAAAGCCGCACAGGAAAGTGCAAAGAATGAAACTAATTCTGCGGGTGACAGTCCTAGTGCTAAGTCTTCTCCCCGTAAGACGAAAAAGTTATCATACAAAGATCAGCGTGAACTGGAATCGTTGCCTGCCAATATTGAAACCCTGGAGCTCAGATTGGGTGAGTTACAGGAACAAGTTAACGATCCGGATTTTTTCAGGCAGGACAACGATGTCACGGCGCCTTTACTGGCACAGCTTAACGACATTGAAAATGAACTTTCCCAGAAATATGCGCGCTGGGATGAATTAGAAAGCATGCTGGAAGATAATCAGCAGTAAATAGGATTTTAAATGAAACGAACTCAGCTTGCCGCAGCCGTCCTTCTGACGACTGGCAGTGTATCTGCGGTTGCCGCTACGTACTCTGTAACACCACTCCCGCTTAATGACGAAGCCAAAAATGTATTTGCCACCGCAATTGATAATAATGGCTTTATGCTGGCGACCACCCGGTTTGAATACAATCCTCCCATCGATGTAGACCAACTGGAAGATTCAGGGCTGTATGGTGACTCGCGGTTCCCCCTGGAAAACGAAGATGACGTAAGAGCCGGTATCTTCAGCGACACGGACTACACCATTATCGTGAACTACCTGCTAACCATTCGTGGCAGTAGCGTGGGTCAGGAACTGGCAGAGTTCAGAAGCTTTATTACCGACACCACAGACTTTACTTTAGTGCCGGGCTTTGATGAGGTTACTGAAAAGTTTGATGACTACACCCATTCGGTTGATACCCTGGCACGGGACAGCCTGGCCGGTGACTATATTGTCGGTACCTCAGAAGGGATCACCAAAGAACTGGTGTATACCAACGAAGATGGTAACGACATCAATTACACCTTCACCGACTTAGATGACCAGGCGTTTGTGCAGGTCAATGGCAGCACCAAACCTTTACCCCCTACCAATACTTTGCTGGGCGGAAAAAGCCACGCGTATGCCATTAATCAGAATTTGCAGGTCGCTGGCTACGGCTCAGTCAGTTTTCCTGCGTCAGTGCAAGCCAGCATTGACACCTGTGATGACGAAGAGACCCGGGGCGATCGTCCCCTTGAAGTGTGCTATTTTGCGGTACGGTCTGGCAGCGGCTTTAATTCTGCTGTAAACCTGCCGCATATTTGGCAGTTAGATGCCAATGGTGACGTGATCAGCACTGAGACGTTTCCGCTGCTCTTTGAGCCTGAAGAAGACGATGACACTGGCTATTATGCCCGTGCTTATGACATCAATAACCTGGGCGTGGCCGTAGGCACCGCGTTAACCGGTGAAGCCATTGTTATTAACCCTCCAGGCACAAACTCCCGGCCTCAGGCGAGACTGGGGAAAGTTGCGGTGGTCTACGACGATGGCGCCACCACCGAGTTATTGTCCCGCGACGACAACCTGCAAAGTGAAGCAGTGGCAGTGAACGATAACGGCTGGGTAACCGGGTTCGTGTTACGAGCACCAAACTCAATCGCCCGTCAGCGCCTGTTCGTGCATAATCTGGCTACCGGTGAAACTGCGTACCCGCAGGGATTTTTCAAAAGCGCCGGTGTCGATGCCAAAGCCATTAACAACAATAATATCGTTGTAGGCAGTGCAGATGTTGAGACCAGTACCGATGCGCTGCGCGAAGCGCATGCGTTTATGTACAACATCGATACTGAGGAATTCACCGACCTGAATGATCTGATTGCGTGTGACAGCCCCTATACGCTGGTCGATGCGGTAGACATTAATGATAACAATGAAATTGTCGTCAATGCCCGCATAAAAGAGAACGACACCTATATAACAGGTAATGAGATCATCAATAATGATGGCGAAACCGTGGAGCGGGACAAAATACTGGCCCTGAAGTTAACGCCTCAGGCCAATGGCACGGTAGACAATTGTGAGGCCGATGAAGAACCCTATGAGCGGCAGGGCGCGGCAATTTCGCCTCTTTGGGCCATGTTAGTGGCCGGACTGGCCGTATTCAGACGTCGGCGCAGTTAAATAAGCCAAACAGCCGCTCACATGAGCGGCTTTTTTATATGCATGTGTTTTGCGTAACGTAATAAATATGCAAAAAAAGTGTAAAATTAAAAATCATTTCTGCTCATCAACTTACTTTTTGTCAAGTAACTACGCGAATAAAAAAACTTGAACCCTTTCGGTGTGTGCACTATCACATAAGAGTGCACGATAAAAATCCAGGCGCTACTTTCCTATTGTTTGCTGTCAGCGGTCTCGGAATTATCGGTGTACGTTAACTAAGACAAGAGGCTATTCAATGAAAAGACAAAAAAGAGATAAATTGACCCGCGCCCATCAAAAAGGGTATCAGGCAGGAATCAGTGGTCGTTCAAAGGAGCTTTGTCCATTTCAGCAATTTGATGCAAGATCGCAGTGGCTAGGAGGATGGCGCGAAGCGGTAGAAGACAGACAACTCGGGTTCGCCGTTAAATAGGATCATCTCTTTCACGTTATGTTCATTAAAAAAGCCCCTTCAAGGGGCTTTTTTGCTGCCTGACGAATAGCCTGAGCCAGGCTTGAACTCAGAAGTTCGACGTATCCTGGAACAGACCAACTTTCAGATCTTTGGCGGTGTAGATAACCCGACCGTCCACTTCCACAGTACCGTCAGCCAGGCCCATGAACAGCCGTCTCTTCACCACGCGCTTCATGGTAATACGGTAAGTTACCTTTTTTGCGGTTGGCAAAATTTGACCGGTAAATTTCACTTCACCCACGCCCAGCGCACGCCCTTTACCCGGACCGCCGCTCCAGCCCAGAAAGAACCCCACGAGTTGCCACATCGCGTCCAGTCCAAGGCATCCTGGCATGACCGGGTCGCCTGGAAAGTGACAATCGAAAAACCACAGGTCTGGCTGGATATCCAGCTCGGCGACAATTTCACCCTTACCATGCTCGCCGCCATCTTCTGTAATGCTTACCACCCGATCCATCATCAGCATGTTGGGCGCAGGTAACTGACTGTTGCCTGGGCCGAACATTTCACCCCGGCTACAGGCCAGTAGGTCTTCACGATTAAAACTGTTTTGTTTATCTGACATTCGTTTCTCAATGTGTTGAAAGAATTGACGGGGGCTAATTTAGCGAACACTTGTACGCTAAACAACTCTGAACAGTAATTTTTATGACAAATTGTCCGTGCTACACTGCCGTTACAGTAGAGGAATGCTTAACTATGACGAAGAAAAATACTGTGTCAGCCTCGGTCAACGCCGAAAAACAAAAGCGCTTTCGGGAACGTCAGAAGGCTGCGGGAAAAAAACTGGTACGCGGCTATGTCACGCAGGATGCTATGCGCTGCCATGAAGAAATCCGTGAAAAGACTGGCTGGAGTGATTCGGAAGTGTTGTCCAACTCGTTACGTCTTACTTATGCGGCCTATAAATGCGGACAAATCAGGCTCCTGAATGAATGGTTAAAAGATCAGAAGCGCTAGCGTGCTGCCTGCTTGCGGCTCGAGCTGTCGGGCAGGGTATGCCTGGCAAGTATTCGTCTGGCCTCCCGTCGCACCGCCGGCTGGTCTCTGAATGACCACAGGCGCTCTCTGGCCAGTGATGCCGCCCCATCCACATTCACTATCGGCTCAGGATAATCAGACTTAATCTTCAGCATAAGCCGTTCCAGCGGCGGAATTTCCCATGGAGCCGCGAGGAATTCAGCCGGTACGTCAGCAAGCTCAGGCAGCCACTTGATGATAAACGCGCCGGTGGGATCTAATTTACGGGCCTGGGTCACCGGGTTATATACCCTGATGGTGTTGGTGCCTGTTACCCCCGCCTGCATTTGTATCTGCGGATAATGGATCCCGGGTTCAAAGTCCAGAAATGCGGCCGCAAGATACTCGGCTGCCCGTTGCCAGTGAACATTCAGGTGATGACAAAGAAAACTGGTCACCATCGCGCGCATCCTGAAATTAATATAACCGGTAGCATTAAGCGCCCGCATGCATGCATCGACGAGTGGCACGCCGGTGGTTCCGCTGGCCCAGCGTACAAACCGGCGCTGACACTCGGGTCCGTCTTCATAGGGATAGTGCTGGTAAGCCCGGTTTACCGGCCGCCATTCCATGGCATGTTCACTTTCAAATTTTTGAATAAAATGATCACGCCAGTGCAGCCTTGATGTCAGTGCCTGCAGCGCCATGTGCCATTCCTCATCTTCGGCGCTGGTTGTGTGAACATACCGATAAACCTGCCGAAGAGAGAGTGCCCCCCATGCCAGATAGGGGCTTAACCGGGTACAGGAAATGCGTGCGAGCGACGGCGATGAGATTTGCCGGCGGTAAAGTCTGCCACGCGCTTTAAAAAAATGTTTCAGGGTATACCAGGCCCGCCTTTCGCCGCCTTTTTGCATATATGCACTGCCAGTGGGTTGCAACGGCCAGTAACAATCTGCCAGGGCGGTTTGTTGCCAGTCAAACCAGTTAACAGACGGCAATGCCGGGTCAGATGTGGCGCCAGCCATTCTTTGGTGCCAGGTTTGCTGCCAGCGACTGCGATCTCTGATCCCGCGCTGGATACCGCTGTAGGGGAATTGTTGCCAGGGGATCCCGTGCACAGTGCACCAGTGCGCGACTTTATTATCCCGCGCATAGGTCCAGTTCAGGCCGACTTCTTCGTGACTATACAGACGGAAGTCTGGGTTAAGCTGATAGATTTTCTCAAGGGTAGTGATGGCCGTATCCCGTACAACCAGCACGCGAGACTGCTGCGTCAGTTGCTCGTCCAGACACGCAAGGCATTGCGCAATAAAACTGGTGTGGCGCGCACTGTAGTGGGGGTCCTGTTCCCACTCTGGCTCAACGATATACAGCAGCAATGTGGGCCCGGCCTTTGAGGCAGCCTGTAGCGGCGGGTGGTCACGCAACCGCAAATCCCGCTTCAGCCACACTACACTGAGAGGGGCTAGCGCTTCAGCCATTGAGCCCGGAATGTGCCATCAGGATCATAAGTGTCGGCCTGCTTTTGTAGATTAAATTTGCGGTGTCCCCTTGGGTCGCTGCCGACTCCGGCCAGGTAAAGCCAGTTGCCCCAGTTGCTGCCAACATCATAATCAATAAGCTGCCGCTCAAAATACGCTGCTCCGGCGCGCCAGTCCTGGTTCAGTTCATGCACCAGACAACTGGCAACCAGCTGGCGACCGCGATTAGACATATACCCCGTTGCATTCAATTGACGCATACAGGCGTCAACGATGTCGTATCCGGTTTCGCCCTGGCACCAGCGTGCGATGACATCGCGGTTATACCGACTGTCAGGAATATTGTCTTTGAAGCCGGCATAAGCAAAGTAGCGGGTGCCATGTTTCTGCTGCAGCCAGTGAAAAAATTCCCGCCACAGCAGCTCGAAAAAAATCCAGTAGGTGGACTCATTGCTAACCACGTTTTGCTCGAAGTCGCTCAGCCGCTTTGCAATTTCCCGCGGCGACAGGGCGCCTGTTGCCAGCCAGGGTGAAAACTTCGTGGACGGCCACCATCCATCCATGGCATTACGGGTTTCTTTGTAAGTGGCTGCTGCGTCTGCGTTGTCGAAATACCGGTGCAGGTGGTCAAGCCCTGCTTGTTCGCCCCCAGTAAATGGCGAATCACTGGGCGACGGACTGGGTAGTGCGGAAGCCGGAGCAACATTGGGCGGTGGGGGCAACGATGCAGGTGAAACTACCGGCGCTGCCACTTCACTGTGTTTCTCCACTTTTTTGCGAAAGCCCGTATAGCCATTTGGCATAGCGTCAATGGCGAAGGGAAGTGAAGCTTGGTTATACAAGGTACAGGACTCCCCGGTTACCCAGCTGACACCTGGCAGAGACGCTGCCAGTGTCATAACTGCCTGGCGCTCATTCCAGCCACCGTAGTCGGTCACGCCGATATGGGTAATGCCGTGCTCTGTGCAAATTGCCTGAAGTTGCTGTGTGTTGCTGTCAGGGAGAACACAAAGCTTTTGCCCCAGCGTCCTAAGTGCGG
>JBPEWW010000456.1:0-5220 GCA_052032275.1 Alteromonas sp.
GAAACGGCGTTATGGCAAAAACTGCAGGACCTGCATAATATTGATGCCAGGATGTACGACTGGGATCCGGCAGTCAGTGACGATGTGACCAGCGCTGATTTCAGTTTCAGCCTGGGCGGTCACGCATTTTTTGTTATCGGACTGAACCCGGCCAGCCGCCGGCGCAGCAGGCAGTTTGAGTTTCCGGCGCTGGTGTTTAATTTACACCAGCAATTTGAATATTTGCGTGATAAGGGCACGTTCACCCGCTTTCGCGACCGGATCCGCGAACGTGATGCGGCCTTTTGTGGCACGCCTAACCCCATGCTGGCAAATCACGGTGAAGGATCTGAGGTGCTGCAATACAGCGGCCGCGAATTGGAAAAAGAATGGAAATGCCCGTTAAAAGTAAGGAGTTAACAGTATGACAAACCGTATTGCCCCGCGCAGTGGCACAGCCTTTACCGTAAAAAAGGGCCAGAAAATAAAGGTTATCGATCCGGAGGGCGAACAGGTTTCCGACATTTATTGCTTTAACGCGGTCGACATCAAAGAATACCTGTCTTCAGGTCGCACCCTGGACTACAACGAGAGTATTGAGTTTGGCAAAGGCTCGGTACTGTATTCCAACCGTAGCAATGAGATGCTGGAAATTGTGGCCGACACCGTCGGCAGTCACGACTTTCTGCTCACGCCGTGCAGCAAGGAAACCTTCCGCCATTTTTACCCGCAGGAGACGCCGGTGCCAGGCTGTCATGGCAACCTGGTTAACGCGTTTCATGACTACGACATCCCGGAAGAGTACCTGAATACCACCTTTAATATTTTCATGAATGTGGACGTAGCCACCAACGGTAAAATTTCGGTCCTTCCCCCGAAAAGCAAAGCCGGGGATTACACAGTCTTTGAAGCAAAAATGGATTTGATTGTCGGGCTGACCGCCTGTTCGGCCGGCGAGTCGAATAACTTCACGTACAAACCGATTGAGTATGAGGTTATCGATTAGTGCAACGCCAGCGCAACAGCCGGTAACTCACTCAGGCGTCTGACCGGCGCGGGCATGCGGGCACACGGGCAAGCCAGTGGCGAGGCTGCAATAATGCTTCAGCGCCTGGCCCGTTTACAGAACCGGTAGTACAGAGGAGGTAGTATCACTGATGTTATTCTTTGAAAGCTGGGTCGAGCTGTTCCGCGTCGCCGTGACGGCGGTGATCGCCTATGTGCTGTGTATTGCACTGGTAAGCCTGTTTGGCAAGCGCTCTGCGGCCAAAATGAATATTTTCGACTGGATGGTTACGGTGGCCATGGGCTCAATTCTGGGCTCTGCGGTGTTGCTGAAAGATGTGGTTATTCTGGAAGTGGCCCTGGCGCTGTTTATGCTGTTGCTGCTGCAATACCTGTTTACCCTGTGGTCGGTGAAATCCACCACTTTTAAGCACTTTATGAATAAATCCCCCACGCTGCTGTTTTATGATGGGAAATTTATCCGCAGAAATCTGGTTAAAGAGCGGGTCACTGACGATGAGGTGCGCACCTGCATCCGTGCCCATGGCTTTACGTCAGAGGAAGCGGTGCTGGCTGTGGTGCTGGAGCCCAGCGGTGAGGTGAGCGTGCTGCCCGCCCATACCTCGCCTTACCATCCCCCCTCTCTGGAAGATCGGGTACTGAAGAGCGTCAACAGGCACTAAATTATTTCATGTGGACTTTCCCGCCAATCATTTTATAAGCCGGGGTGCCCCTTATCATCGTCTGCCGGGCAAATTCCTGGCCGCAGCCCGGACAATGGCAGGGGGTGGTGGTGTAATCTTCGACAATACGTTCGATAAAACATTTCACCAGTGCCCCCTTCCCGCCTTTGCGGTATTTAAAAATAGGGCTTTTACACTGCAGGCAGGATATTTGTACCGTGCGTACCGGCCCCTTCTTATTCGGTTTCGCCATGCTGAAATGCTCCCGTGATAACCCATCGTCACTGTCTGCGCGCCCGTGACGGGCCCCGCTTACCCGTCAAACCCTATCAAAAGCGCCGCCTGGGAGAAAGCAGCAAGGCGTACGGTTCACCCCGTGCCTGCCACACGGTATACTGTGCTAATGAGCTATCCTGTACCTGCCAGCCAGCACGAGACCCTGCTGGAAATCAAAAAAAGTAAATTCCACAGCCGTGCGGGCTTTGTTGACAGCCGCGAGGCGGCGATGTCCTTGCTTGAAGAAGCCAGGGCACGCTACCCGGATGCCCGGCATCACTGCTGGGCGTACGTGTTAGGTGCGCCCCATTCGCCCCGCAGCGCCGCGATGGCCGATGACGGTGAGCCCAGCGGCACCGCAGGTAAGCCAATTCTGAATGTCTTGCAGCATAAAGATCTCGGCGATGTCATGGTGATTGTCAGCCGTTATTTCGGTGGCGTGAAGCTGGGTGCAGGCGGACTGGTGCGGGCCTACGCCGGCGCCGCACAGCAGGTTATCGAAGCGCTGCCGGTAAAAACTCAGCGCGCCATGACCACATGCATTGTGCAGGCCGGTTTCAAAGATGAGCAGTATGTACGTCACTGGGTTGCGCAGCACGAAGGCGAGGTGGTCAACTGCACCTACCAACACCAGGTAGCGATGACGCTGACAGTACCCGATGAGCACGTGACTGAGCTGCAAGCGCTGGCCGGCAGCGTGGGCTTGTCGGTAAAAATCCCTGCCGGGTGAAGAACTAACTGCGTCAATTCAGCGTAACAACCGCTAATTCCAACCTTTTTTAATTCATTCAGGGAGCGAAACAGCATGCGTCTATTGCTGCCCGTTCTGCTATTGCTGCTGGCCGGCTGTAGCGACCCACCTGACAAGTCTGCCCTGTTACGCTCAGTCATTGCTGCGCCTGTCACTGCCTTCGATGGCAGCGAAACCCGGGTGCTGTCCGGGGTAGTGCAGTCGGCGGAAACCAGTCAGCTGAGCTTTGAAGTGGCCGGTATTGTGGCCAGCGTCAATGTTAATCTGGGGGACACTATTGCCAAAGGCGACGTGCTGGCCACCATTGAACCCCGCGTATTCGAGCTGGCAGTCAAGCAGCGCAAGGGGCAGTTATCAGAAGTGCAGGCCCGCTTATCGGAGGCGCAGACCGACTTTAACCGTAAACAGCAGCTGATTGATTCCGGCGCCGTGTCGCAGGCAGAGCTGGATGTGGCCGAGACCCAGCTTAGCTCGCTGCGGGATCAGGTGGACATTGCCCAGGCCCAGCTGGAGCTGGCTGAAGAGGAGCTCGCTGATTCCACGCTGATCGCCCCGTACGCCGGTACCATCGCAGAGCGGCATGTGGAGCCTTCCCAGCGCATCACCCCCGGGCAACCCGCCTTCACAATTCAGGGCGAGTCGGGGGTAGAGGTGGCCGTGCTGATGCCTGAAAACCTGGTTAATTATATCAAGGCCGGTGACGACGTCACGGTGTCAGTATCTGCCATCAGTGCGCAGGGTTTAGCCGGTCAGGTGTTTGAGGTAGGCAGCCGCGCACAAAGTGCCAATGCGTTTCCGGTCACCGTGACCCTTGATAACAGCCCCGCCCAGATCCAGCCGGGCATGAGTGCAGAGGTGCAGTTCCGGTATCAGCGCAACGCGCAGCAGAGTGCATTTGTGGTGCCCCTGGGGGCGGTTGGCGCCGGGCCAGACAACCAGCATTATGTCTGGCAGCTGCAACCGGGCGACCAGCAAAACGCCTACACCGTGCATAAGGTGCGTGTCACCGTATTGGCGATGGAAAAAGACACCGCCCGCATTCAGGGCGACTTGTCCACTGACACCCGGGTTGTGCGTTCCGGCGTGGGGTTTCTGGAAGCCGGTCAGCAAGTGTTGCTGGCAAACGGTAACCACCGGCTGTTCAACGAGTAACCGGGTCTATGAAGTCGCTGTCGCAACTCAGTCTGGAACAAAACCGCCTGATGCTGGCGGTGGTGGTGATGTTAATGCTGTACGGTCTGGTCAGCTATTTCAAACTGCCGGCCCAGGAAGACCCCTCCATCACCATCCGTGAAGCGGTGGTCACCGCCAGCTACCCGGGACTGCCTGCCCACAAGGTGGAGCTGCTGGTCACCAAAACGCTGGAGGAGGCGGCCCGTAAATTACCGGAGATCGATGAAATCCGCTCGGTATCCATGATTGGCCAGTCTATTCTGCATGTGAAAATACAGGATCAGTACTTTGAGCTGGAGCAAATCTGGGATGATTTGCGCGACGAACTGGAGCAGGTACAGTCTGATTTGCCCGAGGGCACCTCACCGCCGCTGGTAAATGATAACTTTGGCGATGTGGCGGTACTGACCGTGGCCCTGATGGCCGATGACAGCTATAGCGTGGGCGAGCGCTATGATTATGCGCAGCATATCCGCGACTCACTGTTTAAGGTAAACGGGGTAAAGCGCATCGATCTGCTGGGCGTGATCCCCGAACAGATTGCTATCGAAATTAACAATACCAAGCTGGCTGGGCTGAATATGTCGCCTAACCAGTTGGTGGCCATGCTGCAGCAACAGAATATCATTCAACCCGGCGGTACCGTCGATGCCAACGGACTTAACTTTACCATCCAGCCGTCCGGTTATTTTCAGACTGTCGATGATGTCCGCAATGCCCTCATTGCCATCCCTGGCCAGCAGGAAACCGTGCTGCTCAAAGATATCGCCACGGTGTCACGTGAGCCCGTGGATCCCCCTACCCGCACAGCGTATTTCCAGGGCCGGCCAGCGATCATTTTTGCTATCGCCAAAAGCGACCATACCGATGTGCTGGAATTTACGCCGCAAATGGAACAGGCGCTGACCCGGCTCAGCCAGGTTTTACCCGCCGGCATGACCCTGCAAACTGTGACCCGGCAAGCCGATGTGGTCGCCAAGGCGGTGAATGGCGTAAGCCTGAATGTCCTGCAAACGCTGGCTATCGTGTGCACCGTGGTAATTTTATTCCTGGGGTTCCGGGCCGGCGTGATTGTCGGCGCAATCGTCCCGGGGGTGATCCTGCTGACCATTGCAGTGATGTCATTTACCGGCATGGTGCTGGAGCGTATGTCACTGGCCACACTAATCATTTCGCTGGGAGTACTGGTGGACAATGGCATAGTAGTGGCCGAAGATTTTAAGCGCAGGCTGGAAGATGGCGAGTCCCGTGAAGACGCCCTGGCCAACAGCAGTCGGTCGCTGTCGTTTCCCCTGCTGACTTCCTCGCTGACCACAATCCTGGTGTTTTTGCCGCTGATGCTGGCGAACAGTG
>JBPEWW010000457.1:0-3650 GCA_052032275.1 Alteromonas sp.
CTTAATTGCCTTTGATGTGGTTAAGTCTGCAAAGTGCTATAGCAATAATGGACAGTTTTGGTTATAACGTAAAGGCATATAGGAAGCTTCTGGGAATAGGGCCTGGTATTTATGAAATTACAACAGTTGCGATACATCGTCGAGGTCGTCAATAACAACCTGAACGTGTCTGCCACTGCCGAAAGCCTGTATACCTCTCAACCGGGCATCAGCAAGCAGGTGAGAATGCTGGAAGATGAGCTGGGCGTACAAATTTTTGGCCGCAGTGGCAAACACCTGACCCATGTCACTGATGCCGGTAACGATGTGATAACTATTTCCCGGGAAATTCTGGCCAAAGTTGAAAGCATTAAAGCCGTGGCCCGCGAGCACACGTTACCGGATCAGGGCAAACTTAACATTGCAACTACGCATACTCAGGCGCGTTATGCCTTGCCGGATGTCATCCAGGGGTTTATGAACAAATACCCTAAGGTGTCACTGCATATGCATCAGGGCACGCCGTCGCAAATCAGCGATCTGGCTGCAAAGGGGGAGGCGGATTTTGCGATCGCCACAGAAGCCCTGCATCTGTACAACGACCTGGTGATGTTGCCGTGTTATCACTGGAACCGCAGTGTCATAGTAAATAAAGAACACCCACTCGCGAACAAAACGTCAATTGAAATCAGTGATATTGCGAAATACTCTCTGGTGACTTACGTATTTGGCTTCACGGGGCGTTCTGAGCTGGATCATGCATTTGAGCGCGCAGGGCTGACGCCCAAGATTGTGTTTACCGCGACAGATGCTGATGTCATTAAGACCTACGTCAGGCTGGGAGTCGGCATAGGGGTGATTGCCTCAATGGCGGTCAACGAAGAACTGGACGACGATCTGGTCAAAATTGATGCCAGCCATTTATTCGACTATAGCACCACCAAAATCGGCTTTCGCAAAGGCTCGTTCTTGCGCAGCTATATGTTTGATTTCATTGAGCGCTTTGCGCCCCACCTGACGAAAGACAAGGTGGAGAAGGCCATGATGCTGAAAAATAACGATGAGGTGGAAAAGATGTTTAAAGGGGTGACACTGCCTGTTAAATAGCAATGTCACCCGCTGCCGTTAACACTCGATGATGTTGACGGCCAGGCCGCCCCGGGCGGTTTCTTTATACTTGGTTTTCATATCATTGCCGGTGTCACGCATGGTTTTGATCACTTTATCCAGTGACACCTTGTGTTCACCGCTGCCTCGCAGGGCGAGGCGCGAGGCATTAATGGCCTTAATGGCGCCCATGGCGTTGCGCTCAATGCACGGAACCTGAACCAGGCCACCAACCGGGTCACAGGTCAGCCCAAGGTTGTGTTCCATACCAATTTCTGCCGCGTTTTCTACCGCCAGTACAGTACCGCCCATGATCTCAGTCAGGGCACCGGCGGCCATCGAGCAGGCCACACCGACTTCCCCCTGACAGCCCACTTCCGCACCGGAGATTGACGCATTTTCCTTATACAGGATACCGATAGCGCCAGCCGTCAGTAAAAAACGACAGGCGGTGTCGGCGTCCACCGGCCGGATAAACTTATCGAAATATTGCAACACCGCGGGAATAATGCCAGCGGCGCCGTTGGTTGGCGCCGTCACGACCCGTCCACCGGCCGCATTCTCTTCATTCACAGCCAGCGCGAACAGATTAACCCAGTCCATGGTCTGCATGGGATCTGTAGTGTGCTCTGTTTGCAGGCGCCGATACAACGCAGGCGCCCGCCGGACAACTTTCAAACCGCCGGGCAAAATTCCTTCACTCTCGATGCCACGCTGAATACAGGCTTTCATGGTTTGCCAGATTTCATGAAGGGTCGCTTTTACTTCATGCGCAGGGCGATGAACAGACTCATTCTTAAGCATTAAAGAGCTAATGCAAAGCCCGTGTGTGCGGCACTGCTCCAGAAGTTCTGCTGCCGATTTAAAGGGATAGGGAACTTTGGCCTGCTGACCGATTGCCAGATTTTTTGCGTCCTCAAAATCTTCATCTTTGATGATGAAACCGCCACCGATGCTGTAATACGTTTGTGAACGAATACACTCTTTGCCATTTAATGCATGCAGGGTTAGTGCATTGGCATGACGGCGTAACGTTTTACGACGGTGAAAAACGATGGCGTCTTTACGTGGAAACTTGATTTCTTTTTCGCCATTGAGCAGCAGTAACTGCCGGTTTTCGATGTCTTCAAGCATCGCATCAATTTTATCAACGTCGATACTTTCCGGTAACTCACCCAGTAACCCGAGAATCACGGCTTTACCGGTGCCGTGGCCTTTACCGGTCTGGCCTAACGAACCAAACAGCTCTACCTTCACACTGGTTATATCGGTCTCAGCGGCGGTTACTTCGTTGGCAAACTCAGCCGCCGCTCGCATTGGCCCAACCGTATGCGAACTGGAAGGCCCAATGCCAATACTGAACATATCAAAAACACTAATCATAGGGTACGTCGTCCTTTCTTTTATATAATGCGATCATGCATGGCCTGCGAACTTTCTACAACAAAGTAATGCTAATCGAATGGTTAGCCCTGCTAATGAGATGTAAAGTTTAGTTGCTAGTTCTGCGGATGGATATGATGGGAAAGATTTCGGAGAATGGCCGCAGTCGCCCCCCAGATCATGCGTTCCTGCCAGGGGATAAAGTAAATTGGGAAGGTGCGTCCGTCACGGTGGGTATGGTGAATAAGGTGATTATTTCTGTCCAGTACATGCGCCAGGGGGACCTCAAACATACTGGCCACCTCATTGCTGTCCAACGCAGCCTCAAAGTCGGGATTGATAAATGCCACTACCGGGGAGATGGTATAGCCGCTGATGGTGCGGTAATCCGGTAACGAGCCAATCACGTTGACGTGTCCCTGAGGCAGGCCTATTTCTTCTTCGGCTTCCCGCAACGCGGTTGCCACCAAATTATCGTCCTGATCCTCATAACCGCCACCCGGGAAACTGATTTGACCGGGGTGGTGTTTGAGGTGGTGCGCGCGCTCGGTCAGCAGCACCGTGAGATAATCCCCATAGTCGACGAGCGGAATTAATACCGCCGCCGGCCGGCCCTTACGTGTCAGCGGGTAGTCTCTTTCAACACCCACTGTTCGGGCATGATGAAATCGGTTAATAAACTCAGCTCTGGTCACGAAATGTTGTCAGCTCCGGTAATATTCTGGCGACTTTATCCAGTGTTTCCTGATACTCATCCGCAGGATTAGAGTCCAGCACTATTCCACCGCCTGCCCAGCAATACAAATGATTGTTTTCTGCTAACAGCGTGCGAATACAGATACTGGAGTCCATGTCCTCCCTGAACCCCATGTATAGCATACTCCCGCAGTAAATATTACGCCGGTGCGGTTCCAGTTCATCAATTATTTCCATGGCGCGCACTTTCGGTGCCCCGGTTATTGAGCCGCCTGGAAAGGCACCGGCCAGCAGTGCTAACGGAGATACACCGGGGTTCAGCTTACCGGTCACGGTACTGACCATGTGGTGGACCGCAGCGTAGCTTTCCAGTTGAAATAAATGCGGGACTGCCACCGTCCCATCCTGACAGTGTTTACTGATATCATTGCGCAGCAAATCCACTATCATTAAGTTTTCGGCCTGATCTTTTTCTGACGTAAGCA
>JBPEWW010000458.1:0-8210 GCA_052032275.1 Alteromonas sp.
CTGATGGAAGCAGCGCAGGCTAACGCGGCACAAGGTGGCGAAGGCGAAGCGCAAGGCGAAGATGCAGCCAAGAAAGCTGACGACGACGTGGTCGACGCTGAATTTGAAGAAGTGAAAGACGACGATAAGAAGTAAGCTGTTGCACTTGCCCGGTGTGGCGGCAGGCCAGCTCCGGGCACCATGAGCAGTGTAGGCGCAACAGGGATGACTTGTTGCGCCTTTTGTTGTGTAACGCAACACGCAACCTTAAGCAGTATACGTCGGTCAGCCGTCAGGGCTGGCAGACAAACGAGTAGGAAAAGTAAGCGATATGTCGAAACGTGACTACTACGAAGTGCTAGGGGTAGATAAAAGCGCCGGTGAACGCGAAATTAAAAAAGCGTATAAAAAGCTGGCGATGAAATACCATCCCGACCGCACCCAGGGCGATAAAGCCATGGAAGATAAATTTAAGGAAATCCAGGAAGCCTACGAAATACTGACCGACTCGCAGAAACGTGCGGCCTACGATCAGTACGGCCATGCCGGGGTAGATCCTAATCGCGGTGGCGCTGGCTTCGGTGGTGGTGCCGATTTCGGTGATATCTTTGGCGATGTATTTGGCGACATCTTCGGTGGTGGCCGGGGAGGGCGTCAGTCCCGTGCACGTCAGGGCTCAGATCTCCGTTACAACCTTGAGCTGTCGCTGGAAGAAGCGGTACGCGGAAAAGAAGTGGATATCAGGGTGCCCACCCTGGTGGGCTGTGATAAGTGTGACGGCTCCGGCGCCAAAGCCGGCTCCACGCCGACCACCTGTCCAACCTGTCATGGCAATGGCCAGGTGCAGATGCGCCAGGGCTTTTTCGCGGTTCAGCAAACCTGTCCTACCTGTTCGGGCAAGGGCAAAATCATCAGCGATCCGTGTAACAAGTGCCGTGGTCAGGGCCGGGTAGAGAAAACCAAAACCCTGAACGTGAAAATTCCTGCGGGGGTCGATACCGGTGACCGGATACGTCTATCCGGCGAAGGTGAAGCTGGTGAAGCAGGCGCGCCTCCAGGCGATTTATACGTGCAGGTGCACGTGCGCGAGCACAAAATCTTCACCCGCGATGGCAATAACCTGTACTGCGAAGTGCCGTTAAGCTTTACCACGGCAGCGTTAGGCGGTGAACTTCAGGTGCCTACCTTAGACGGTAAGGTAAAACTGAAAATCAGCCCCGAAACGCAAACCGGCCGCATGTTCCGCTTACGGGGCAAGGGTGTGAAGTCGGTGCGTACCGGAGCGATGGGCGATTTGATGTGTAAGGTGGTAGTAGAAACACCGGTGAATCTGTCGTCTCGTCAGAAAGAATTACTGAAAGAGCTGGAAGAGTCGATGGGCGGTGAAACCGCCAAACACCGACCGAAGGAGCAGGGCTTCTTTGACGGCGTGAAGAAATTCTTTGACGATCTGACCAACTAATTATTGAGCCCTCCTTCCGGAGGGCTTATTGTATGGATAGCGGTAAACGCGCTGGCAGACGAATGATGTCGGGCCAGGCGCTTACTGAAACGGAAATGTGACAAGACCGGAGAAAGTGCACATGACACGAATGTTAAAGCAGGCGCTGACCGCCTCAGTAATCCTGGCAACGCTGGGCAGTGCGTCGGCAAGCGCGGCAGAAGCCGTCTCTGAAAAGCATGCCAAGGCAGCGGTAGAATACCGTCAGTCGTTGTTCCAGCTGGTACGCAGCAACATGGGTCCACTGGGGGGCATGGCAAAAGGGGCCATTCCTTATAATGAAGAGGTGATGCTGACTAATGCAGTTCGCCTGGAGCAGCTGGCAGAGATGATGGTGGACTATCTTGAAGTAGACACCCGCAAGTTCGACGTAGACACCGCTGCCAAAGATGCCTTGTGGGAAAACTTTAGTGATGTTGAAACTAAAGTAGCCGCGTTACAAAAAGCCTCTGCCCACCTGCAGCAGGTGGTTAAAGCCGGCGATGAAGATACTTATCGCGCCGCCATCGGTGACATCGGCGCATCGTGCAAATCGTGTCATGACGATTACAAACGCGACTAGCGCCTGAAAGGCCAGTGAACACCAGAGAAATCGCCGCATTGCCGGCGATTTTTTTTTGCCGCAAGTTTACTGGTCAGCACCAGAAATGAGGCCAGGAACATTAAATTGAAAAAAAGTTCCCCTAGACGATTGAAGTTTAGAGAAAAACTGGAGATAGTAAGTACGCACAATAAAAAGATGCGCAAAATAATAACACTTAGGAACAAGTATGTTTAAACACTCATATCTAACTCGCTCTATCAAAAGAGCGACCCTACTTGGTCTGGCCGGCTCACTCTCATTGGCAGTCCACGCTCAGGACAACAGCGCGGCAACAGAGGCTCAGGCTGAAGAAACAGTAGAAAAAATTCAGGTTACCGGTTCACGCATTGCGCGTCCTGAACTGTCAACCCCGGCTCCCACTATTACCGTAAGCGCAGAAGAAATTGCCCGCTTCGGTACGCCTGACTTAGGTAGTATCCTGGCCGAGCTGCCAGCTATCGCAGCAGGCTCTACGCTGGTGGGTAACAATAACAGCAATGCTAACGCCGGTATCAGTTCACCGGATCTGCGCTCGCTGGGTGAAAAGCGTACCCTGGTACTGGTTAACGGCAAACGCCACGTAGCCGGTTCCCCGTTCTCTAACGCGGTTGATACGGGCTCTATCCCAGCTGCGCTAATCGAGCGTATTGAAGTTATCACTGGTGGTGCGTCAGCTATCTACGGTTCTGACGCGGTATCGGGTGTTATCAACGTTATTTTGCGCGACGATTTCGAAGGTCTCGAGTTTAACGCTGACTACACTACTGATATGGAAGATATCGGTTATAGCACGAATGTATATAGCTTCCTGGTCGGTGCAACTACAGATGACGGCCGCGGTAACGTAACCTTCTTCGCCGAAACCAATAACATCGACGAAGTGATGAAGCCGGAAATGCAACAGTTCCAAAACTGGGGCACCATTGAAAACCCGGAAGATGGCGGTGAAGATGACGGCATTGTCGACCGTTTCCGTGTGCCGAATGTAGGCTCTGAAATGATCAACCGCTTTGGCGTGCTGAACCCGTTTGGTGGTGGCCCGCGCATTACCTTTAACCCAGATGGTTCGCCACGGGATCAGGTATCACGGATTGGCAGCAACAGTTTCGCGTTTGGTAGTTTCGATCAGGCCTACGACTCTGTGTTCTTCACCGAAGATTACGAAAACTATATCCCGGAACAGGACACCCTGACGCTGGCCAGTACTTTCCGTTACGATATTACTGACAATGCCCGTTTCTACGGTGATGTTAAGTACGTAGATAAATTCATTGAGCAGCAGTTCCAGCCGTCGTTCCGTTTCGGTAACATTTCTATTAATGTAAACGACAACGCCTTCCTGGACGACGCCACCCGTCAGCGCCTGATTGACGGCGGTCAAACCGGCAACGTCAGCATGGCCCGTTTCTTCGACGATATCGGTAACCGCTCGGCATCGAACGACCGTAAATTATGGCGTGTTATGACTGGCGTGAAAGGGTTCTTCACTCTGGGCGACACCGATTTCGACTACGACGTGTATTACTCCCGTGGTGAGGTGTCTAACGAGCGTCGTACTCTTAACGATCTGATCCCTGACAACCTGGTGGCAGCACTGGACTCAGTCGTCGATCCCGAAACCGGTGAAGCCGTATGTCGTAGCCAGTTACCCAGTGCTCAGGGTGAAGGATACACAGATCCAGCTTCAGTAAACGGCGACCAGTGTGTGGCCTTCAATCCGTTTGGCTTCGGCCAGGCAAGTGCGGAAGCCTACGACTTTGTATCTGGCGACGTAACGCGTAAAGACGAAATTGAACAGCAGTATTATGGTGCCACGCTGGCATTTGACTCTGCTAACTGGTTCAACTTACCCGGCGGTGCCGTGGGCTTCGCAATGGGTTACGAGCACCGTACTGAAGACGTGCAAACCACCACAGACGAGTTTACTAAAGCCGGCTTCTTCACCAGTGCAGCAACCCCGGATTCATTTGGTGGCTACGACGTAGACGAGTACTTCATTGAGGTGCGTTTACCGCTGTTAAGCGACATGGCTTTTGCTCATGAATTCTCTATCGACGGTGCATTCCGTGGCGCAGACTACTCTCATGCCGGTGATGCCGATGCATGGCAGGTAGGCTTCATGTGGGCCCCTATCGAAGATGTGCGCTTACGTGGTACTACCGGTGAAGCGGTACGGGCACCTAACGTAGATGAGGCATTCTCGCCGCTGTCGCCTGGTTTTGCCCGTGTGAGCGATCCGTGTGATGCCGATAACATCGACAACGATCCGGATCGTCGTGCGAACTGTGCGGCCATCGGTATCCCGGAAGGTTTCGAAGCTAACGATAACGTAAGTGTCGACATTCTGTCTGGTGGTAATCCGAACCTGTTCTCTGAAACCAGTGAGTCAACCACGGTAGGTATTGTGTGGACACCTGCATTCATTGAGAACTTCTCACTGACGTTAGACTGGTATGACATTGAAATCAGCGATGCAATCATTGAAGTATCAGCTCAGGACATCGTAAATAACTGTGTTGATGCAACTGGTGGTCCTGATAATGCGTTCTGTTCGCAGGTTGACCGTAACGAGCTAAATGATGTTGAGCTGGTACGCACCGGTTTTGTTAACGCTGCACGTATTGAAACCAGCGGTATCGAATTCCAGGTACGTTACCTGACTGACCTGACAGCGTTTGACCTGCCAGGTGAAGTGCGCCTGAACTTCCAGGGCAACATTGTTGACGAGCTGAACGAGTTTGAATTCCAGAACCGTCCTGACGAGATTGATGTAGAAGTAGGTGAAGTAGGTGACCCTGAGTACCAGTTCCGTACTATCATCGACTATCGTTATGAAGACTGGAACTTCAACTACACCAGCCGCTTTATCGACCGTTCAGCGCTGTTTGACGTTTCTCCAGGTGGTGATACGCCTGAAGATGCGGGTCCTGCATTTGTAGGTACAATCTGGACGCATGACTTTGGCGTAGAGCACAATTATAACGATAACGTTGAATTGTCACTGATCCTGCGTAACGCCTTTAACAAGGTACCACCAGGCTATACAGACAACGCACTGTATGACTTAGTGGGTCGTCGCATCAGCGCCGGTATCACAGTACGTTTTGAGTAAGCCTGTAGCAGGCTCTCCCCGCGTCGTGTAACCCACGCAGCGGGACTGTCAGATAAAAGCCACCGGAACTAACCTCCGGTGGCTTTTTTATTTCCTGCCCGCTGATAGTCACTCATCAGCTCTACCGCTTTCTTTTTGCCTGCCGTAAGTTGTAGTCCACCAGCACAGTCACCACACTGTATTGGCAATCACCCAATCACCCAATCACCCAATCACCCAATCACCCTGCAACTTTCACCCAAGGTGTCTTAAGCAGCGTACCAGTCACGGCTGCTGCCCCCTAGTTTGCATACTGCCATTCCTTTACTACGCTTATAGGATGCAGTCCTGCCGGCAGTTTTTGCGGTCTCGGGAATTACCACATATATTCTGCGACATGTTTCGCAAGGAGAGCGGGCCGTGAACCTGTCTTACAATTTGCAGACATACGCCTCTGCCGGGGTAGAACAGGCGCTGTCCGCTATTGCTGCTCAGTACCGGCAAGGCTGTAACGCTATCGATATTATGGTGGTAGCCACCCACTATCACAGTCAGCGGGCGCCACTGCTTATTACCACTTCCAGTACGATGACAGCCGGTGATAAAGTGGGCCTGCCTGGCCACTGCCAGACGTTATTAACCCTCACCGCGTTAAGCGCACCGCTGCAGGGGCAGGAGTTTGGCTGGCCCATCCACCTCAGCAAATACTCAACCGCCTACGTGGTAATCGGCCGGCTGGACGATGCCCAGGGGAATATCTTCGGTGCGGTGCTATTTATTTATCATAAAAGCACAGTGGCCCCCCTGCACCAGGGCTTTATGGAAGTCACCCGCGAAAAGTTGGCGCTGGTCATACAACGTCAATTAATTCAGCACCCTTACGCTGAACGTCTGACAGAAAAACTCCAGCTGCTTGACGAAATAGGCGGTATGTCGCAAACCGGGGGCTGGGAGTACACGATTAATACGGGCAGGATAAGCTGGACGGGAGAAACCTACCGGCTTTTTGGCATACCTGACAATGAAGCTATTAGTTTTCAGCGCGCTTTTGCCAATTTCCCCTACAGTGCGCGTAAGCGCCTGTTGCGGGCGCTTACTCATACCGCGAATGAAGCGCAGCCGTTTCAGCTGGAATTACCTTATTACGACAGCGCGGGAAAGCCGCACTGGCTAAAGATCACCGGCCGTGCCGCCCTTACCACCGGCAGTGTGCAACGCCTGTACGGGTCGGTGCAGGATGTGACAGAGCAGCGTCACCTGGCCGATACACAGCATAGCTACACCACGTATTTTGCCAGTATTTTGAACAACCTGAATGATGCCGTTATCACGGTGGATGTGCATGGCACTATACTGACTGCCAATGCCGCAGTACTGCGCGTATTTGGAATTAGTGCCGACGCACTTACCGGTCAGGACGTTTCCTTTTTGTTGCCAAAAAGCGTTGGCGGTAACACGCGGCAGTTGCTGGCCGGCATGGTGAACTTCGCGCGAAAGCACCCATCAGGTCAGCCCCAGGAACTGCTTGCCTGTCATGCGTCCGGTGATCACTTTCCTGCCGAGTTGTCGTTATCACAGGTGAGTCAGGATGGGCAGCGCTGCTTTATCGCCATTATCCGTGATATTACTGAACGCAAACAGGCCACAGATAAAATTCTGCAGCTGGCCTACACCGATGAAACCACCGGCCTGCCGAATGCTAAATCGTTTGAGCAGGCATTACAGCGGGTTATTAACGTGGCCGATGTGGCGCGGCAGGATATTTACTGCTGTCTGTTAGATTTTGATAACTTTGCCCAGCACAATCTCTCCTTTGGCAGGCAGACAGGCGATCATATCCTGCAGATCATCGCCAGGCGGCTCACCCGGGCGGTACCGGCGCACTTCACAGTGTACCGGGGCGACTCTGATCATTTCTACGTACTCTACGGTTTACCGTTTCCGGCGGAGGATAAAGTTACCACCACGCTAATAAATGAAATGGAGTGGACACTTTATCATTCGGTACTGAACAAAATGGTGCTCAACGGTCATGCGCACACGATCTCCGCCTCACTGGCATCGGCGCATATTCATAGCCATGCTACCAGCTATGAAAAAGTCACCGGGATCTTAGCGTTTGCTCTTAACAAAGCGAAAGCCCAGGGGCCGGGGGGCAGGGTTGCGCTGTCGCGTGCGGCGTACGAGGAATATGAGCGGCTTAATTACATCAGGCAGTCATTCGGCCGTGGACTGGCGGAAGGTGAATTTCATGTTGTGCTACAGCCTCAGTACGATGGCACCGGACACATTGTCAGCTCGGAAGTTCTGTTGCGCTGGCAGCATAAGAATATTGGGGCAATTTGCCCGGCTGAGTTTATTCCCCTGGCAGAGGAAAGTGACGCCATTGTGCAGCTAGGGTTCTGGATGCTGGAAAAAGCCTGTCAGTTGCTGCATGAGTGTCACCATCAACAGGTGTCCACCCGGCTGACACTCAATGTCAGTGGCAGGCATTTAGCCCGTGACGACTTTTATGACGGCTTACTGCAGATCACCGAGAAGTGGTGTATCGAGCCCAGGCAATTGACCATTGCGGTGACAGCGAGCTGTTTAGTGAAGGGGGTAGACTTGCTCAGTGAGCGAATTAACGCGCTGGCTGAGGTGGGTTTTGTCTTTGCTGTCAGTGGGTTTGGTACCGGCTTTGCGAGCCTGACCAGCCTGAAAGCCTTAGCTGTTTCTGAACTTAAAATTGACAGTTACTTTGTGGATGAAATTAACTTTTCGATGAATGATGTCCCTGTGCTCAACAGCATCATCGATATGACTCATGCGCTGGGGATTTGCACTGTGGCAGAAGGCATTGAAAATAAACTCCAGCTGGATTATCTGCAAGCCAGAGGCTGTCATGCTTTTCAGGGCGATTTTTTGTCCCCGCCGGTAAGCGTAACGCGTTGGCAGGCCATGCTGGGCGGTCAGCAGCGTGACGCGCGAAGCTGCACATAAGCAAGGTGGCGGGCAGCAGCCGTCGCACGGTGCAAGCCGGCTACCTAAGCCAGCCAGGCCAGTGGCAGCGCCAG
>JBPEWW010000459.1:0-7861 GCA_052032275.1 Alteromonas sp.
CCACGTCTGGCTGCAGGTCGACACCAACCACGGATAAGTCGGGTCGTTCGCTGGCGATGGCCAGGGCCACCGCGCCGGTGCCCGTGCCCAGATCGCATACCTTACTGGCGCGGCTGGGGAGCAATTCAAGGGCGGTTTCAACCAGCAGTTCCGTTTCGGGACGGGGGATCAAGGTCGCCGGCGATGTGGCCAGCTCCAGGGTCCAGAATGCCCGTACGCCGGTCAGGTAGGCGACCGGCTCGCCACGGCTGCGCCGCTTCACCAGCGCTTCAAACTGCTGCCACTGCTCAGCCGTCAGCGGGTGATCCGGCCAGGTATACAGCCAGGTGTGTGAACGCACCAGCACGTGAGCCAGCAACACCTTACTGTCGATGGCACTGTCATCCTGAGTGGCTAATAACTGCTGCGCCCATTGTAGCGCACTGGCGACGGTCTCAGGCACGTTATTCGTCAGACAGGGAAGCCAGCAGGTCGGCCTGATGCTCCTGTAAGATCGGCTCCATCAGCTGGTGTAAATCGCCGGCAATGACTTCGTCCAGCCGGTAAATGGTCAGATTAATACGGTGGTCAGTAACCCGCCCCTGCGGGAAGTTATAAGTGCGGATCCGCTCCGAGCGATCGCCGCTGCCCACCAGGCTTTTACGGGTGGATGCCTCTTCGGCTGCGCGCTTCTCTTCTTCAATTTGGTTCAGACGTGCCTGCAGTACCGACATGGCTTTGGCCCGGTTCTTATGCTGTGACCGCTCATCCTGACACTCCACCACCAGCCCCGTCGGTATGTGAGTAATTCGGATTGCCGAGTCGGTTTTGTTGACGTGCTGACCGCCGGCCCCTGAGGCCCGGAATGTATCCGTCCGTAAATCTGCAGGGTTGATTTCAATGGCTTCTGACTCCGGCACTTCGGGCAGCACCGCGACGGTACAGGCCGAGGTATGGATGCGCCCCTGGGATTCGGTTTCCGGTACACGCTGGACCCGGTGGCCACCGGATTCGAATTTCAGAATGCCATAGACGCCGTCGCCGGCAATATTCGCAATGACTTCTTTAAAGCCACCGTGTTCGCCTTCACTGGCACTGACCACTTCCACCCGCCAGCCCTTGGTTTCGGCATACCGGCTGTACATGCGGAATAGGTCACCCGCGAAGATAGCGGCTTCATCCCCTCCCGCACCGGCGCGAATTTCTAAGAAACAGTTGTGGTCATCATTGGGATCTTTTGGCAACAACAACACCTGCAGTTCGGTTTCCAGGCGCTCAATTTCGGCTTTGGCCTCTTTAATTTCTTCCTGGGCCATTTCGCGCATTTCGGCATCATCTTCAGCCAGCATTTCCTGAGCCGCAGCCAGTGTATCCTGCGCCTCCCTGTAGCGATTAAAGCCCGCTACCACGTCTTCCAGCTGGCTAAATTCCTTGGACAAATTACGGAATTTTTCCTGATTCCCAATCACCTCTGGATCGCCCAGCAGTGCCTGCACTTCTTCAAAGCGTTCCACCAGATTTTCCAGCTTATTGACTACTGAGTCTTTCATGAAATGTTTTAACCTTCTTTATTCTCGTTGCCGCCGACCAGGTCAAGTGACAGGTTTTCACCCAGCCACTGGGTCAGTGCGGTATTATCCTGCGCGGCCGCCTGCCGCAAAGCTTTGGTCGGCGCATGCATCAGCGCATTGGTCAGTTTGTAAGCCAGCTCCTGCACCACCTCATCGGGTGCCCGGCCCTCGGCAAGCTGATGTCTGGCTTTCTCGGTAAGCTCGTCGCGTTGCTGCCGGCCCCGTTCACGAAACTGCTTAACCAAATCGATAGACTGCTGGGACTGCTTCCAGGTCATGAACTCTTCAACCTGGTGGGCAATCATTTTCTCAGCTTCCTGAGCGGCTTGCTCCCGGCTTGCCATATTCTGTTCAACAATATGCTGCAGGTCGTCAACCGTGTACAGGTATGCATCACCCAGCTCATTCACCTGTTCTTCGATGTCACGGGGCACCGCCAGGTCGACCAGAAACATAGGCAGATTACGGCGCTGACGCAAGGCGTCTTCCACCATGCCCTTACCAATTAAGGGCAGCTGGCTGGCGGTTGAGCTGATCACAATATCAAAATCTTTTAAATGTGCGGGGAGCTGGGACAGCGTCAGGACATCGGCCTGCAGCTGTGACGCCAGCATTTCCGCCCGCGCCACCGTCCGGTTGGCTACGGCCAGGCGCCCGACGCCCTGCTCTTTCAGGTGTTGCGCCACCAGTTCAATGGTTTCTCCGGCCCCGACCAGTAACACACTGCGCTTGGGCAGTTCGGCAAAGATGTGCTTAGCCAGTTGCACAGCCGCGTACGCGACCGAGACGGCGTTGGCCCCAATGTCCGTTTCACTGCGCACCCGTTTGGCCACCGCGAACGCATGCTGAAAGAGCCGCTCGAACTCTGCACTGACCATACCTGAATGGCGGGCGTCGCCAAACGACTGTTTGACCTGGCCAAGAATTTGCGGCTCGCCCAGGATCAGGGAGTCCAGGCCACTGGCCACGCGCATGATGTGTTTAACGGCGTCGTCCTGCTCAAACAAGTAGCTGTTACTGGCAATCTCATTTTTATCCACATGGTGGAATTGCGCCAGCCAGCTCAACAGACACGGCGCATCATCCGGATTTACCCGGGCATACAATTCCGTGCGGTTACAGGTAGACACGATGACCGACTCTTCCACCCCCGGCAAATGCTTCAGCGACGACAATGCCGCCACCAGCGAATCTGGGGTGAATGCCACTTTTTCGCGCAGGGCTACCGGAGCGGTTTTGTGATTGATGCCTAAGGCAAGTAAGGTCATGAATATTCGTGCTGACAACGTCGGAGCGGCATTGTACGAAAAAGCCAAAATGATTGAAAGTGCTGCCGAAACTGTGTTCCTATAGAGCCACCTCAGGCAGCACCAGGCAAATACGACTCTTCCCCATGGTTTTTCGATGTGTATTGATTTTATCGATTATGCTGATTCACGGTTGCGCAGTACGCCCGCAGGGTCCCACGGCACCGGTCGACCTGCCGGCACAACTGGAGCAGTTACGCGCAGTTAAACAGTGGCGGCTCACGGGCAAGATGGCGCTGAGGGACGATGACGAAGCGGTCAGTGCTAACCTGCGCTGGTCAGTGAACGAGCAGGACCTGGCCTTCCGTTTAAGTAACTTCCTGGGTGTAACCCTGGTCGACCTGCAGGCAGAACAGGGACTGGTGACGCTGCATGCCGATGACCGTACCTATACAGACACCAGTGCCAGTAGACTGATATACCGGGTGACCGGGTGGGATATTCCCATTACTCAGTTGCTGAACTGGGTCAAAGGTGTGCCCGGTGAGGCAGACAGCTATACCCTTACTGACGCCGGCCTGTTAGCCACGTTATCGCCGGTCTGTAACCGCTGCCAGCAATGGCAGGTAAGCTACGGCAACTATATGCAGGTAGACGACCTCTGGTTGCCCGGCGCGCTGACCTTAACTCAGAAAGACACGTCCAACTTTATAAAGATTCGTATTCATCAATGGCAGATCCCCTGACATCAGCAGCCTGGTGGCCCAGCCCGGCCAAGCTCAACCTGTTTTTACATATCCTGGGCCGGTATGACAATGGCTACCATCAGCTGCAGTCGCTGTTCCAGATGCTGGACTATGGCGACAGACTGGCGTTTATCACTGACGACAGTGGCAGCGTGCGTCTTGCTACCCCACTTGCCGGCGTGCCAGACGATGACAATCTGGTAGTTCGGGCAGCGCGCCTGTTACAGCCCCATGCCCATACCGGCAATGCCGGGGTGACCATTCACCTTGATAAGCATTTGCCAATGGGCGGCGGCATCGGCGGCGGGTCCTCCAATGCAGCTACCACACTCGTGGCGTTAAACCGGTTATGGCAATGCCAGCTCAGTGAAGACCGGCTGGCCGAAATTGGGTTGTCGCTGGGTGCCGATGTGCCGATTTTCGTCCGCGGCCTGACCGCCTTTGCCGGCGGGGTGGGAGAAAAAATCACGCCGGTTGCCCAGCCAGAAAACTGGTATCTGGTTGTAAACCCCGGTATCCACATCAGTACCGCAGAGGTTTTTGGCGCGCCAGAGTTACCCCGCAACACGCCCCCTATCGACTGGGACAGCTACCAATTCGAAACGACCGGTAATGATTGCCAGCAAATTGTCTGTGATCGCCATCCCGAAGTTGCAAAATTATTACAGTGGTTGGTACACTACGCACCGTCGCGGATGACGGGCACGGGCGCATGTGTGTTTGCCACCTTTACCGACCAAAATTTCGCCAGACAGGTACAGGCAATGCTGCCCGCCGGCTGGACAAGTTTTGTTGCTAAAGGGGTAAATCAATCGCCTCTAAAACAAAAACTACAAGAAGTGAACGCCACCTCTGACACGCGGTAAAATTGGGGTATAGCCAAGTTGGTAAGGCAGCGGGTTTTGATCCCGCCATTCGTAGGTTCGAGTCCTGCTACCCCAGCCATCTCCTTTATCAATGCACTGAGGAAACACTTGTGCCAGATATGAAGCTCTTTGCAGGTAACGCCGTACCAGCACTTGCCCAGAAAGTTGCCGACCGTCTTTACACCAAACTTGGAAACGCCAGTGTCGGTCGCTTCAGTGACGGTGAAATCAGCGTCGAAATTCATGAAAACGTCCGTGGTTCGGACGTTTTTATTATCCAGTCTACATGTGCACCTACTAACGACAACCTGATGGAACTGATTGTGATGATCGACGCCCTGCGTCGGGCGTCTGCAGGCCGTATTACTGCGGTTATTCCTTATTTTGGGTATGCCCGTCAGGATCGCCGGGTACGTTCAGCACGGGTGCCTATCACTGCCAAAGTGGTTGCTGACTTCCTGTCGAATGTGGGTGTAGACCGGGTACTGACCATCGATCTGCACGCCGAGCAAATTCAGGGTTTCTTCGATGTGCCGGTAGATAACGCGTTTGGTACGCCAATTCTGTTGGCTGACATGGTTCGCCGTGACTTTGCCGACCCGGTGGTGGTTTCACCGGACATTGGCGGGGTGGTGCGCGCACGGGCGACTGCCAAGTTGCTGAACGATGCCGACCTTGCCATCATCGATAAGCGCCGTCCGAAAGCAAATGTGGCCCAGGTTATGAACATCATTGGTGATGTGAAAGAGCGTGACTGCATTATTGTTGATGACATGATTGACACCGGTGGCACCCTGGCGAAGGCGGCTGAAGCCCTGAAAAGCCATGGTGCGCGGAAAGTATATGCGTATGCGACCCACGCTATTTTCTCGGGTAATGCGGTGACTAATCTGAAAGAGTCGATGATTGATGAAATTATCGTGACTGACTCCATCCCGCTGAGCAAAGAAATGCGCAATATCGGCAAAGTGAAGCAACTTACGCTGTCGGAAATGCTGGCCGAAACGATTCGCCGTATCAGCAACGAAGAGTCTATTTCCGCCATGTTTGAGTACTAGTCTTAAGTGACGCTCCTCACTCTCTGAAAAGGCAGCCAGCGGCTGCCTTTTTTGTATTGATTCTTGCTCCCACTGCCCTTATTCACTTCGCATTCATAAAAAGACTTGCACAATAGGCCATATCCCCTTTCAATAGGTTTATCAAATACCGTTAAGGATGCCCTATGATGAATGCAACACGCAGCCTGATAGCCTTAAGTGTGGCCATGCTGACACTGACCGCCTGTGGCGGCGATGACCCAGCGGCCAGCGCCACTGACATGAACCTGCAAGCCGCACCTGAAGCCGTGCAGGCTGAGCCGGCACAAGAGGACAGCAGTATGGAAAAAACCAAAACCGTCACCGGCACCATTGTCTACAAGCAACTGGAAGGTGGCTTCTATGCGCTGATTGGTGAGGATGATGCCCGGTATACCCTGCAAGGATTAGATAAAAAATATCATCAGAATGGCCTGGTAGTGAAAGTCACCGGCACGCCCATGCCCGATGTGATGAGTATCACGATGTTTGGCACAGTGTTCAAAGTTGACAGTGTGGAAGTGATCAGTGACGCCATGGTGAAGCCAGAGAACCCGACCCACTAACGCTCACGCAGTGTGCGATGATAAACGGCTCCTCCTTGTCCGCTGACAAAGGGGGAGCCGTTTCAGCGAGTCTGCCCCTCACCTGACAGCCTATTACAGAGAGTATGCTGTTAACCGGTAGCAACCGGCTATCCATGCCTGCCCGCTCGCTGTCAGTCACAGTCTTGTCAGCGCTGCGCTAATAGCTTCCGGTAGCCGGCATTCCGACCCCGGTCTGTTCCTTTTTTACAAAACAAAGCGGCCCGGACATGATCGCCGCCCCCCTTCCCGCGCGTATACCTTAGCCACTATCACCAATGTGGAGAATCTCATGATTAACGCTTATGCTGCCAAAGAGCCCGGCGGTAAACTCGAACCTTTCGAATACGACCCCGGCCCGCTGGGCAGCGAAGAAGTAGAAATTAATGTCGAGTCCTGCGGGATCTGTCACAGTGATATCAGCATGCTGGACAACGACTGGGGACTCACCGAGTATCCGTTTGTTCCCGGCCATGAGGTGGTGGGCACAGTCGCAGCAGTGGGCGACAATGTGACCTCCCTCAAAGCAGGGCAAAAAGTCGGGCTGGGCTGGCACTCGGCCTACTGCAATGACTGCCGCACCTGCGAAAGTGGCGATCATAATCTTTGTCAGTCTGCTCAGATGACCATTGCCGGACGCCACGGTGGCTTCGCCGATAAGGTGCGGGCCCAGGCTGCTGCGGTCATTCCGCTTCCCGAGGGCATTGATCCCGATAAAGCCGGGCCACTGTTCTGCGGCGGCATTACCGTATTTAACCCGCTTGCACAGTTTAATTTACCACCGACTTCTGAAGTCGGGGTAATTGGCATTGGTGGTTTAGGCCATCTTGCGCTGCAGTTTCTGAACGCCTGGGGCTGCAAGGTGGTAGCATTTTCCTCCAGTGAAGAGAAAAAACAGGAAGCGAAAGAACTGGGTGCCCACGAGGTCATCAACAGCCGTAACTCTGATGAACTGGACGCGGCGGCGGGCCGCTTCGACCTGATTATTTCTACGGTTAATGTGAAGCTGGACTGGAACACCTATGTCGGCACGCTGGCACCGAAAGGCCGCCTGCATTTTGTGGGCGCCACGCTCGAGCCGTTAGATCTGGAAGTGTTCCCGCTGATCATGGGGCAGCGCTCGGTGTCCGGTTCGCCGGTGGGTAGCCCGGCCACCATACGCAAAATGCTGGATTTTGCGAACCAGCATAATATTGAGCCGGTGACCGAGTTTTATTCCTTTGACAAAATTAACGAGGCACTGGACAGATTGCGCGACGGTAAGGCGCATTACCGGGTGGTACTGAAGCGGTAACCAGGCAACAACTAAAAAGGGCTCATATCGAGCCCTTTCTGCTGGTTTCATTATCAACAGTTACGGGATCGCATCTTCTTTCACCTGCCCGTCCAGCTTATACAGGGTGCCGCCTTTCATCACCATATCCACATCCTGCAGCAGATTGATATAGCGAAGCACATCGCCTTTTACCGCGATAATATCTGCCGCTTTCCCCGGACTGACCGTGCCAACCTTATCCTGAACCCCCATCATTACCGCTGGCCAGTATGTGGCCGCTCTGATCGTGTCCATAGGCGACATGCCCATCTGTTCAACCCATACCGCTAATTCGTTCCAGGTGCTCTGGCAATGAAATTTCGTGGGGATACCGCTGTCGGTGCCCACCAGTAACACCACTCCCGCCTCTTTTAACTGCTGGAATTTACGTTTCAGCGTCGGTTTACGTAACGGCGTCAGTTGCATGTAATCCAGCTGCCCGGGCGCAGCGAGGGACTGCTTAATATCGGCAATGGT
>JBPEWW010000046.1:0-5288 GCA_052032275.1 Alteromonas sp.
TGGCTGTCCCAGTTACAGTTGCGCAGTGACTATCGGCGGCGTGATATTAAATGCAGTGACTGTACTAGTCATTTTGAATGATGCGGCGTTGTCGCTGTAAAATATCTGCCCGGATAGGAAAGTAGCCGTCGCGTTCAACCTGCCGCTGTCCTTCTCTGGACAACACAAATCGCAGAAACTCTCGCTCGAGCGTGGGCAATGGCTCGCCCGGCTTTTTGTTTATTACCAGGTAGAGGTAACGGGCATAAGGGTACGTTTCGTTACGGACAGTCTGTGACGTTAACGGGATCAGCGCGTCTGCGGAGTCCCCGATAGGTAGCGCCCGCACGCCAGCAGTTTTATAGCCATAGGCGGCATAGCCAATAGCGCCCCGGCTTGAGCCTACTGATAACACCACAGAGGCAGAGCCGGGCTGCTCGTTCACGTTTTTGCGAAAGTCACCATCACACAGGCCATCAATTTTGAACAGCCCATAGGTGCCTGACACCGAGTTTCGTCCGAACAACCGGATGGGCGCTGAGTAATTGTCACCATACACGTTCAGTTGTGCCCAACGCGTAATGGGGGCCGGGGCGCCACAAAACTGCGTGGCTGAAAAAATGGCATCTACCTGCTGCTGGGTCAGGCCGGTTAACGGGTTGCGTCGCTCGACAAATATCGCAATGGCATCCATGGCCACCCGCAACACCAACGGTGGATATCCGTGCGCATTAATGAAATCTCGCCGCTCACTGGGCTTCAGCTCCCGGCTCATAGGGCCAATGGTGGCTGTCCCTTCAGTGAGCGCTGGTGGTGCAGTGGAGGAACCTGATGCCTGGATCTGAAACTTCACCTGCGGGTAGAGTTCCCTGAATTCCTGAGACCAGAACGTCATCAGATTGGCCAGTGTGTCTGACCCCACTGAGGTTATTTTGCCCGCCACCCCCGGCTGGCGTACATAGTCTGGAATTTCGTCTGGGGCACTATGTACCTGTCCGGGCAGGGCACACCACACCCACAAGAAAACCAGACGCCGAATAATCATTCGGACCGCTCCGCGACCATGTCGTTGGTTAACGTAAACGAAAACTCACTCCCTTTCCCGACCACACTCGTGATATCCAGCTGGGAGTTATGATGATTAAGCACATGTTTTACAATCGACAATCCCAGCCCGGAGCCTCCGGTTTTCCTGGAGCGCGCCTTATCCACCCGGTAAAAGCGCTCCGTCAGCCGGTTTAAGTGCGACTGGGCGATGCCGTCGCCGTTATCCTGCACCGCAAACTTCACGTGGTGGGTGTCCTGTTTCCAGTGAACCTGAATATGCCCGCCAGGGGGCGTATAGTGAATGGCGTTAAACACCAGATTTGAGCAGGCACTGCGTAACTCCGTTTCGACTCCGTACACCTTCAGGCCAGGCTCAATGTGGAATTCGATAGTATGCTGTTTATCCTTATTCAGTGACCGCGCTTCTCGCTCAATTTGCGCAAGAATGGCCGGCATGTCGACCACATTTTCGTAGATACGCTCTGAGCTGGCTTCAATCCGGGACAAAATCAGCAAATCCTCGATGAGGTTCTGCATCCGCTGGGTCTGCGATGACATCTCGGTCATGGCCTTTTGCATAAAAGGGTTATCGTCGGCGGCGGGCAGCATTTCCAAATACCCGTTGATCACCGTAAGGGGCGTGCGCAGCTCGTGTGACACGTTGGCCACAAAGTCTTTACGCATTTCCTCCAATTGCGAGACCCGTGTAACATCACGGGCCACCACTAACAGGTGCTCTTCCCCGTAGGGCATGATCCGGTATTCAAAGGTTTTATTCGGGTTCGTTGGTGAGGGGATCTCGATAGGATAGTGATAATCCCCGGCATGGAAATACTCAATAAAGTCAGGGTGGCGCAACAGGTTATCTAACCGGCGACCGGCATCTGCCGGCCACTTCAGCCCCAGCTCCAGACGCGCCAGCCGGTTACACCAGATAATACACGCCTTTGCATCCACCACGACGGCGGCATCGGGCAAGGCTTCAGAACCTTCCCGGAAACGTTTTACCAGCTCCCCAAGCTCCTTACGCTTATTGCGGTTGCGCCGTTGCAGGTAATAAATGCCTTCATAAATGTGCTCCCACACACCACTTACGGTAGGCGGTGAGATTTTTCTGCTGTGCCATAGCCAACGATTTAGCTTATACAGTTGCCAATAATTAAAGATTAACAGCAGGGTGGCGCCTACGGCGACAGCAACCAGCATATCGTCTGTCAGCACGCCAATCAGCGCAAACGCAATAAAATACACCGCCAAGTGGAGTAGGCTTCTCAACCATGAGAACGGATAATACATATTGCCTGACTGCCTGTTCGTCGGTAATGGTGAAAGAAAGAAGACGGCCTGTCGGAATTACTCGCCCAGACCGCTCTTAATTCTAAGGTTTGGTGGAGAAGCGATACCCGGCGCCGCGTACTGTCTGGATCATAGCATCATGACCATGCTTGGCAATGGCTTTGCGTAACCGACGAATATGGACATCCACTGTGCGGTCTTCCACATACACGTTAGTGCCCCATACGTTATCAAGCAGCAATTCGCGACTGTATACCCGCTCCGGGTGAGTCATAAAAAAGTGCAGCAGCTTAAATTCCGTCGGGCCCATATCGATGGGCTCATCATTGGCCTCGACCCGATGTGAAATGGGCTCCAGCTTGAGGCCGTTAAACTCAATGGGCACTTCATTCGAGGTGGGTGTCACCCGGCGCATTACTGCTTTAATGCGCGCCACCAGCTCTTTGGGCGAGAATGGTTTGGTGATGTAATCGTCAGCCCCCGCGTCCAGACCGCGGATTTTGTCTTCTTCTTCGCCCCGGGCAGTAAGCATAATGACCGGAATATCACGGGTAAACTCATGCTGTTTAAGACTTTTCGCCAGCTGCACACCACTGCCGCCCGGCAACATCCAGTCGAGCAGAATCAGGTCAGGGTACGGCTCGCAAATTTTATCCATAGCAATGTCGTAGTCTTCGGCTTCCACCGTATCAAACCCAGATTGCTCCAACACAAATTTCAGCATTTCACGGATCGGCGCTTCGTCTTCCACCAACAAGACCGTTCGAGACATAGTTTTTTTCCTGGTCATAAGAGTACGCCGTCATTATTAAACTGCTGTGTGACAGTTTTATTAAATGTATTGCCAGTGGGTGTCAAGTTTTGTCCGAAAGTCTAGCTGCCAGCCGGCGCATTTTTCTTGTTTATTCACTGCATTACGCATATTCTTTGCTTTCACGAGTCGTTCATACCGTAGCAACAGGGTGCTAATTACATGGGAACCGTTAAGACTGGACTGTCGAGGAAATTACTCACGCGTGTTCTTTCGGTTTACTTTGTTTTAACGCTGATTGTTACGGTGGGACAAATCTTCACTGAGTACCTTAGCACCAAACACCACATCGAAGATGAACTCCGCACTCTCAAGAATACCTTTGCCACCAGTCTGACCCGCGCTATCTGGGAACTCAACACACCGCAGGCCCGCCTGATAGGCCAGGGGTTGCTGGAACTTCCGATTGTGCAAGGGGTGCAAATTCGCGATGAAAATGGCGACGTTATCGTGGCCTACGGCGAAACCATTCCCATGCAGGGTAAAACCGTGGATGCCGGTGTGATGCGCGACCATGTCGGGGGCTTATTTTCCTACAGTTTTCCGTTGGTCTTCAAGTTCTCAGGGCGCGAATCAAACGTGGGTGATGTGTCGTTATATTCGGATTTCGATACTATTTTCAGTCGCATAGAAGTCGGTATCTTCTTCCTCATTGGTAATGCCATCGTTAAAACCGCCTTTCTGGTCTTTCTGTTTATGACCGCCTTCCGGCGCATGTTGTCAGAACCCCTGTCGGAAATTACCGACGAAATGGGCGCGTTCGATCCAGAACGGCCCCATGAGTCGAAAATTCAAGTGGTTTTAGACGATGATAATGAACTGCAGCAGTTAAAAGAGTCCTATAACCAGGTTATTGACGATTTGATAGCCTCGCAGACCAAACTGCGCGGTACCCAGGAGCAGCTCAGTGCCGCCAATAAAAAGCTGGATGATCAGAATCTGTTGCTGGAACAGGAGGTAGCCAAGAAGACCGCGTCATTATCGCAAATCATGCTGGACTTAGAGCAGCAAAAAGATGAACTCATTGCGAACCAGCGGGAACTGCGCCAGGAAAATGAGAATCGCCAGTACATTGAAGACGAGCTGCGCAAACGGAATGCTGAACTGGCGAAATCCATGGACACCCTGAAGATGGCGAAGGACCAGCTGCTTGAATCAGAACGAATGGCCTCGCTCGGCGGTCTGGTAGCCGGCATTGCCCATGATGTGAATACGCCGATGGGCGTAGGCGTTACGGCTGCCAGTTTTTTGGAGGAGCGTCTTCAGCAACTCAAAAGTGCCTTCGAGGATAAATCGCTTACCCATAAAGCCATGGTGAACTTCCTCAGCGAAGCAGGTCAAACCACCCAGCTGTTACTGACGAACTTGCACCGGGCCTCGGACCTGGTCGCCAGCTTTAAGCAGGTTGCTGTCGATCAGGCCAGCGAAGCTGAGCGACAATTCAACCTGAACAACTACCTGCATGAAGTCTTACAGTCCCTGCAACCCAGCTTCAAGCAGACCCGTCACAAAGTGGTTATCGACTGCCCGGAAGACCTTGAAATACGGTGCGCGCCGGGTGTAATTGCACAAATTACAACCAACATGATTATGAATTCGCTCAACCATGGCTTTGAAGATATGCGCTGCGGGCATATTCACCTGTCAGTAAAAGCCGAGGACGATGAGATCATTATGAAGTACAACGATGATGGGCGCGGTATGAATGAAGATGATCTCGCCCGCCTGTTCGACGCCTTTTTCACGACCAAGCGGGGTCAGGGTGGCAGTGGCTTGGGTACGCACATCATGTACAACCTGGTTACCCAGACCCTGGGCGGTAAAATAGAGGCCCACAGCCAGCCAGGCCAAGGGCTACAGTATATCATCCGGTTTCCTAAGCGGGCCCGCGCCTCTGGCACGACGGGGGAGTAACACCAGCTCACCGCGCATCAAAAATATCCTCGTTCCTGATTGCGCAGCCCTTCGTCGGTTGGTACGCTTGCCAGCCTTTTCTTAGCAACAAGACGCAATCAAATGTGGTTTAAAAACGTTAAAGCGTATCAACTGACGCAGCCGCTGTCGCTGGACGATGATGATCTTCAGACTATGCTGCAGGATAGTGCCTTTCGCCCCTGCGGTAGCCATGACACTGCCACTATGGGCTTTGCCTCTC
>JBPEWW010000460.1:0-8619 GCA_052032275.1 Alteromonas sp.
GGACGACCTGCATGATGCTGTGGCGTGTAACGATGCGGCGCGCCAGCAGGCAATCTGTCATGGACTGAAAGGGGTCACCGGAAATCTGGCGTTGCCGCAGGTGTATGCCTGTACCCAGGCACTGGAGCAGCACAGTCTGGAAACTAGCCTGATACCGGCACAGCTGGAGCCGCTTACGCAAGCGCTGCAGTCAGTATCAGCCTGGCTGGATACCCAGGATGCAGCAGAGGCTGGCACCCTCGCGGACGGAGAGGTGGCAAGCGAGCAGTTGCTCGCCCACCTGAAACAACTCAGGCAAAGCGTGGTTCAAAACCGGCTGGATGAAGAACAGCTAAATGAGCTGTCGGCGGTCAACAGTGGCATGTACGATGCTCCGTTACAACGCATCCTGGCGGCCATTGACGACTTTGAGTTTGACCATGCGCAACACCAACTGACGACATTGATTACTGAATTAGAGGCCACTGAAGAATGATGTTAACTAAACTGGCCAAGCCCACGGTATTGCTGGTCGATGATGAGCCGGTCAATTTGCGGGTACTGAAACAGTTACTGGCGGCAGACTACCTGCTGATTTTCGCTAAAAACGGTGAGGAAGCACTGCGCCTCGCCCGCGAGCAGCAGCCGGATTTGATCCTGCTGGATGTCATGATGCCTGGCATGACCGGGTTCGATGTATGCCGGGCCCTCAAGGATGATGAGCGTACCCGCTGGATCCCGGTGATTTTTGTCACTGCCCTTAATGAGGAACATGATGAAACCCAGGGGCTGGAAGCCGGCGCAGTGGATTACATTACCAAGCCTATTTCTCCGGCGGTGACCCGGGCACGGGTGAAAACCCATATTTCGCTGGTGCAGGCTGATGAACTCAAGCGCACCCGTTTACAGGTTGTGCAGCGCCTCGGACGGGCGGCTGAGTACAAAGACAATGAAACCGGCATGCATGTCTTGCGAATGAGCCATTATTCCCGGGTGCTGGCACTGGCATACGGGTTTAGCGAGGAGCAGGCAGACATCCTGTTACATGCTGCGCCGATGCATGACATCGGCAAAATTGGTATTCCCGATGCCATTATGCTGAAACCGGGTAAGCTCACCGCAGAAGAGTTTGCCATTATGCAGGAGCACCCAAAAATTGGTGCAGAGATCCTCGGTGAATGCGACTCTGCGCTCCTGAAAATTGCCCGCTCGGTTGCCCTGACGCATCATGAAAAGTGGGATGGCAGCGGTTACCCCCATGGCCTGGCAGGTGAGGATATCCCGATTGAAGGACGGATTGTCGCCGTCGCTGATGTGTTTGACGCACTGACCAGCAAGCGCCCTTATAAGGATGCCTGGACGGTGGAGAAAACCCTGGAGTTGATGCGCGAACAAAAAGGCCATCATTTCGAACCGCAGCTTATTGACCTGCTGGAGGAGAATTTACCTGAGATCCTTGCTATTAAAGCGCGCTGGCAGGACGACTAAATGCGCATCATGCTGCCAGGTATGTTGCGTAATTGGTGTTCAGGCAGTATAATGCGGTCACGATTCAGGGCAATAGCGGGCTCCCTCTGTTAGAATTGGATAGTAACGCATTGCCTGGTAGCAGACTTCCACTGTTTGGTGGCACCACCCATGAGTCTGCGTCTGTCTTTGGGCAGGTATGGGTCCAGAATTACATAAAAGCCCCGCTAGTCCGGGGCTTTTTGTTGTATTTACGCTCAGTACCACCGGGCCGGTAGTGACGAGCTTTACAGGATGGGCGTTAACGCCCTTTTTTTGTTTTTGGAGGTATGGATTGGCGAGGCTTGAAGAGAAATTGACTGACATGCTGGAACCCGGGGTCGAAGCACTGGGCTTTGAGCTTGTTGGGATCGAGTTTGTACGTGCAGGTAAGCACTCAATTTTGCGGGTGTTTATCGATCATGAAAACGGGATCACCGTGGATGATTGTGCGGATGTCAGCCATCAGGTCAGCGCGATCCTGGATGTGGAAGATCCCATCAGCACCGAATACAACCTGGAAGTGTCTTCACCGGGCATGGACAGACCCTTATTTAAAGAGAAGCATTATCAGGCGGCAGTTGGCGAGGTAGTTCAAATTCGTCTCGCGATGCCAATGGATAACCGCCGCAACTTCAAAGGTCAGGTACTGGCCTGTGAAGATGGCGTTGTCAGTATTGACGTGGATGGCCAGCAGTTCCAGTTAGCTGTGGCGAATATCGAAAAAGGTAACGTTGTTCCCACGTTCGACTAATGGAACAGCAGCGCTTTCGTGATGGAAGCAAAGTGAGGCGAAAATGAATAAAGAAATTTTGTTAGTGGCGGAAGCCGTTTCAAATGAAAAACAAGTGCCCCGGGAAAAGATTTTTGAAGCATTGGAATTTGCAATTGCCAGTGCTACCAAAAAGAAAAACGAAGGTGAAATTGAAGTTCGTGTAAGCATCGACAGAACCACCGGTGACTTTGATACGTTCAGACGCTGGCTGGTTATCCCGGACGATCAGGAGCAGGAAAATCCGTATGCGGAACTGACATTATCTGCTGCGCAAATTGATGAACCTGAGGTGCAGCCGGGTGATTATGTGGAAGAGCAGATTGAATCAATCGCTTTTGACCGCATCACAACCCAGACGGCGAAGCAGGTTATTGTGCAAAAGGTGCGGGAAGCCGAACGGGCGCAAATGATTGCCGAATATGAAGACAAAGTCGGCGAGCTGGTTACCGGTACTGTGAAAAAGGTCAACCGTGACAATATCATCATTGACCTGGGTAACAACGCTGAAGGTGTGATTTACCGCGATGACATGCTGCCCCGTGAAACCTTCCGTCCCGGTGACAGAGTACGTGGGTTACTGTATGTGATCCGTCCGGAGGCCCGTGGTGCGCAGCTGTTCGTCAGTCGTACCCACCCAGACATGCTGGTAGAGCTGTTCCGTCTGGAAGTGCCGGAAATTGCTGAAGAAACACTGGAAATTAAATCGGCAGCCCGGGATCCGGGTTCGCGTGCAAAAATTGCCGTGAAAACCAATGACAAACGTCTGGATCCGGTTGGCGCCTGTGTGGGTATGCGTGGCTCGCGTGTTCAGGCCGTGTCCGGTGAGCTGGGCGGCGAGCGCGTGGACATTGTGTTATGGGACGAAAACCCGGCGCAATTCGTGATTAATGCCATGGCCCCGGCTGAAGTGGCGTCAATTGTAGTTGACGAAGACAGTCACCTGATGGACGTCGCTGTAGAGGCCGATAATCTGGCTCAGGCGATTGGCCGTAATGGTCAGAACGTGCGACTTGCGTCACAGCTGACAGGCTGGGAACTGAACGTCATGACCATTGACGATCTCAACAAGAAGCACGAAGAAGAGAACTCCAAGGTGCTGAACCTGTTTATGACAGGTCTGGATCTTGACGAAGATTTCGCGATGGTGCTGATTGACGAAGGCTTTAGCACACTGGAAGAGGTGGCGTATGTGCCTACCAGTGAGCTGCTGGCAATTGATGGTCTGGATGAAGAGACGGTTGAAGAGTTGCGTAATCGCGCGAGAGCGTTCCTGACCACACGCGCACTGGCCAATGAAGAAAGCCTGGAAGGGGCTGAGCCGACAGAAGCGCTGCTGAACCTGGACGGAATGACGAAGCATGTTGCTTACGTACTGGCCAGCCGTGGCATTGCTGACCTAGAGCAACTGGCTGAGCAGGGCACCGACGACATCAGCGACATAGACGAACTGGACGAAGAGACTGCCGGCGCACTGATTATGGCGGCACGAAATATCGTTTGGTTTAACGAAGAATCAGGTCAACAGGGGGAATAACTCATAATGGCAGAAGTATCGATTGAAAAGCTCGCCAGTGACATTGGAACGACCGTTGACCGCCTGGTTGCTCAGTTTAAAGATGCTGGCATTACCAAGCAGGCGAATACTCAGGTAACGGAAGATGAGAAGCGACAGCTGCTTGACCATCTGAGTAAACAACACGGCAGCACCAGTCTGGGTGAGCCGAAGAAGATGACGCTGAAGCGGAAATCGACCAGCACACTCAGCGTGGGCAAGTCGAAACAAGTGAAAGTTGAAGTGCGGAAAAAGCGCACTTACGTTAAGCGCTCTGATATCGAAGAGCAGCGTCTGGCTGAAGAAGAAGCCAAGCGTCAGGAAGAAGAAGCCCGCGCTAAACGTGAAGCCGAAGAAAAGGCGGCACAGGAAGCGAAACGCGCTGCAGAAGAGAAAGTGCGTAAGGCAGAAGAAGCCCGTAAAGCGGCTGAAAAGGAACGTGCCGAGCGTGCCGAAAAAGCGCGCAAAGAGGCAGAAGCCCGTCGCGAGGATGAGCCTGAGCTGACGGCAGAAGAAAAAGCCGAACAGGAAGCGGCACGCAAAGAAGAAGAACGTTTGCGTAAGGCGCAGGAAGAAGAAGCGCATAAGAAGTTGGAAGAAGAGGCCAAAAAAGCGGCTGATGAAGCACGCAAACTGGCCGAGGAAAACGAACGTCGCTGGAAAGAAGAAGAAGAGCGCCGTAAGAAAGCCGAAGCAGAAGAAGTGCACCTGCACTCTAATCGTTACGCGCAACAAGCCGAAGACGAAGAGGACTTGCAGGTTGAGCGTTCTACCAGACGACGTAAAAAGTCCAAGAAAAATGCGGGAGAACATTTGAAGCAAAGCTTTAAGAAACCAGCTCAACCAGTTGAGCGTGTAGTAAAAATTGGCGCCACGATTTCTGTGGGTGAACTGGCCAACCGTCTGGCTGTGAAGTCAAACGTGGTCATTAAAGCCATGATGAAAATGGGCGAGATGGCCACCATCAACCAGGTTCTGGATCAGGATACTGCCGTGCTGGTCGTGGAAGAGATGGGCCACAAATATGAACTGGTGAACGACAACGCGCTGGAAGATGAATTGCTGGCAGAGAACACCGGTGGTGAGAAAACCACACGGGCGCCGGTGGTTACCATCATGGGGCACGTTGACCATGGTAAAACCTCACTGTTGGATTACATTCGTCGCGCCAAAGTGGCGGCAGGCGAAGCCGGTGGTATTACCCAGCACATCGGTGCATATAAAGTCACCAATGACGATGGCGAAATTACGTTTCTGGATACGCCTGGTCACGCGGCCTTTACTGCCATGCGTGCTCGTGGTGCGAACGCCACGGACATCGTCGTGCTGGTTGTTGCGGCCGACGACGGTGTGATGCCTCAGACTAAAGAGGCTGTGCAGCATTCCCGTGCAGCGGGTGTACCGCTGATTATCGCGGTAAACAAAATGGATAAAGAAACCGCTGACCCTGACCGTGTGAAAACCGAGCTGTCGCAGCTTGAAGTTATCTCCGAAGAGTGGGGCGGTGAGCATCAGTTTGTTAACGTATCGGCGAAAACCGGTATGGGCGTTGACGAGTTGCTCGAAGCCATTAACCTGCAGGCGGAAGTTCTGGATCTGCAAGCCGTTGCGGACGGTCCGGGTCGTGGTATTGTTATCGAGTCACGGCTGGATAAAGGGCGTGGACCAGTAGCCTCTGTGCTGATCCAGGAAGGCCAGCTGAAAGCCGGTGATATCCTGTTGTGTGGTGAAGAGTACGGCCGTGTGCGTGCGATGCGCGATGAACACGGGACCGACCTGAAAGTTGCCGGACCTTCTACGCCGGTAGAGGTGTTAGGTCTGTCTGGTGTGCCGGTTGCCGGTGAAGACGCTGCCGTCGTGAAAGATGAGCGGAAAGCCCGTGAAGTCGCGGCGAAACGTCACCAGAAGAAACGTGAACTGAAACTGGCCCGTCAGCAGAAAGCCAAGCTGGAAAACATGTTTGCCAACATGGAATCCGGTGATATCAGCGAACTGAACATCGTCCTGAAAGCCGATGTACAAGGTTCTGTAGAAGCCATTGCCGAGTCACTCACTAAACTGTCTACCAGCGAAGTGAAAGTGAACATTGTAGGTAGCGGTGTAGGCGGAATTACCGAAACTGATGCCTCACTGGCTGCAGCCTCCGGTGCCATTGTGGTGGGCTTCAATGTGCGTGCGGATGCATCTGCGCGTCGCATGCTGGAGTCTGAAGAAGTTGACCTGCGTTACTACAGCGTTATCTATAATCTGATTGATGAAGTTCGTGCGGCAATGAGCGGTATGCTTCAACCGGAATTCAAACAGCAAATTATGGGTCTGGCCGAAGTACGGGATGTGTTCAAGTCTCCCAAGCTGGGCGCGATTGCCGGTTGTATGGTGACCGAAGGTACTATCAAGCGTAGCAACCCAATTCGCGTACTGCGTGACAACGTGGTGATTTACGAAGGTGAGCTTGAATCGCTGCGTCGTTATAAAGACGATGTACAGGAAGTGCGGAACGGCATGGAATGTGGTATCGGCGTGAAGAACTACAACGACGTCAAAGTGGGTGACCAAATTGAAGTCTTTGAAGTGGTTGAAGTGAAACGCGAATTATAATCGCCGGTCGCTAAACCAGTAAGAGAAGCGGGGGCCGAAGCCCCCGTTTTTGTCTGTTTAGTCCGGGATGAGGAGAATATGATGGCTCGTGAATTTTCACGCACCGACAGGGTCGCGCAGCAAGTCCATAAGGAAGTTGCCAGTATCCTGCAAAATGAATACAAACACCGGGTAGGCAACCTGCCCCTGATCACAGTCTCTGATGTGGAAGTGTCACGGGATCTGGCCCATGCGAAGATATTTGTCACCATTTACAATGCGGAAGACGGTGACGAAAAGGCGCAGGTGAAGCAGCTCGAAGAATACAATGCATTTATTCGCAACTTGCTGGCCAAGCGCCTGCGCATGCGCTCCGTGCCACATCTGCATTTCTTTCAGGATACGTCGATCACTGAAGGCATGCGTATTTCAAATCTGGTGTCACAAACTGTGGCCAAAGACGAAGAAAAGCGGGGCGACTCTCAGGATCCCGAAGAGCAGGACTGATGGCCAGACGTCGTAAAGGCCGCAGTATCAACGGCATTCTGTTATTAGATAAACCGCTGGGCGGCTCTTCCAATCAGCTGCTACAGAAAGTGCGCTGGCTCTATCAGGCGCAAAAAGCCGGCCATACCGGGGCTCTGGATCCCCTGGCAAGTGGGATGTTGCCACTGTGTCTGGGCGAAGCCACCAAGTTTTCACAGTTTCTGCTGGATGCTGAGAAAGCCTACGAAGTGACGGCCCGCTTAGGTGTGCGAACCACCACCTCCGACGCCGATGGGGAGGTGGTTGAAGAGAAGCCGGTGACAGCCGACGCCGATACTATTCGTCAGGTCTGCCTGAGTTTTCTGGGCGCCTCGCAACAGGTGCCGTCGATGTTTTCTGCATTGAAACATGAAGGCAAGCCCCTGTATCACTATGCGCGGCAGGGCATTACCATCGACCGGCCGGCCCGCGACATCCATATTTACGAACTGGACATCCACGGTATTACTGCAAATGAAGTCACTATGCGGGTGAAATGCAGCAAAGGCACCTATATCCGCTCGCTGGTAGATGACATTGGCCAGCAGCTGGGCTGTGGCGCTTATGTGACCCGGCTGCATCGAACCGAAGTTGCCGACTATCCTACGGACAAGATGGTGCCGCTCAGCGTCCTTGAGCAACTGCATGAGCAAGGTCAGCATCGTGACTTCAGCGAACTGGATGCGCTGTTGTTACCCATGGACACGGCGGTACTGCGGCTACCTAAGGTGATGATTGATGACACCCAGCGAAGCCGGTTTGATAACGGCCAAAGCGTGAGCGGTGACTGTACTGAGGCACTGAGTGAAGGCACGGCCTATCGGGTGTACCATCATTCAGATACCGCTGATCTGTTCCTTGGCGTGGGTGAGGGGGTGATCGCCCCCATGGATCAGCCTGCGCACAAGCATGATGGCAAAGTCTTTGTGAATCCAAAGCGCAGGGTGGTGTACGAATTACCCTAGCAAGCCAGAATAGGCTTGCGAATCATCAGTGCGTCATTATAATACGCGCTTCCTATGGCCCTGCTGAATTAGTGATCGGCGGGGTTTTACCTTAATCAGGAGATTATTATGTCACTAACGAAAGCAGAAGTAGCAAAACTTGTTGAAGAGTATGGCGTAAAAGAAGGTGATACAGGTTCACCAGAAGTTCAGGTTGCGTTACTGACTCACAACATTAACAAGCTTCAGGGTCACTTCTCTGACCATAAGAAAGATCACCACTCTCGTCGTGGTCTGCTGCGTATGGTTAGCCAACGTCGTAAACTACTGGACTACCTGAAAGGCAAGAACGCTGAGCGTTACCTTGACCTTATCAAGCGTCTGGGTCTGCGTCGCTAAGACAGCCCTCACGAAAAAAGCGCCGAAAGGCGCTTTTTTTGTGTCTGCCATATCTGGCGTCGGGCTGGCGTGATGTGCTGCTGACCGCCGCGGTCGGCCCCCCTGCAGCAGGGGTATGCTAACGCGTTATCAACGGCAGACCAGCGTCAGCGGCGCTAAAAAAGTAAGCATGGCGTGCGGTAACGCATGCCCACTGACGATGACTAGCGTACTGCTCACCCGGGTTAATCCAGCGGCATGCGCTCAGCGAAGAAATTGTGGACCTCATCGGCGACCGGTGGGTCATAATTGCTAAGCACAATCACAATGTAGCCGGCATTCGGGTACACGGACAACCAGGCGCTCATACCGGGCGCGCCGCC
>JBPEWW010000461.1:0-2459 GCA_052032275.1 Alteromonas sp.
TGGGCAGCTGGATACCTGCCTGGCTAAACAGCTTAGCGTGGGCGACAAGGTTCTCATTAAACCCGGTGAAACCGTGCCTGTTGATGGGGTTATCATTGAGGGTACCAGCAGCGTGGATGAGTCTATGTTGTCCGGCGAGTTTGTGCCCGTCCGCAAGCAGCAGAATGACACTGTGTATGGTGGCACAGTGAATCAGGCCGGTACGCTGACAGTCACGGTGACCCGCGCACTCAAACATGCGCTGGTTAATCAGATTATTCGCCTGCAGGCCGAAGCCATGGCCAGTAAGCCCCGCATCGCGCAACTTGCCGACCGTTTCTCGCGGTATTTCGTCGCAGCCGTGCTTGTGATTTCAATGGCGACTTTTTCGTTCTGGTGGTGGCAGCAAAATGATGATGCATTCTGGATCACCATCGCCGTCCTGGTTGCCACGTGCCCGTGCGCGCTCGGCCTGGCTACGCCCTCTGCCCTCACCTGTGCAATGGCAAAACTGAACCGTCAGGGGATATTGTTAAAACGGGCAGATGTATTAGAGCAACTTAGTGACGTAGACACTGTGGCGCTGGACAAGACCGGAACGCTAACCATGGGGGAGTTTGCAGTGAGCAAACAGTGGTATTCCGATGCCCTGCCGGTAGAGCGCGTACTGCAGCTTGCCGCCACGCTTGAGTCCCGTTCAGAACACCCTATCGCCCGGGCATTTAGCCGCCATGATTTGGCTGAAATCAGTAACTTTTCAGTCACCCCCGGGGGGGGGATCCAGGGCGCTATCCAGGGTGAAACCTACTTTATGGGAGCCCGGCATTTTTGCCCTCACGCTGTGCCCGACACAGACTTCGATGCCAACGTATACCTGTTTACCAACGAACAGGTATTAGCTGCATTTTTAGTTACCGACAGCCTGCGCGAAGACGCGGCTGAAACCCTTCATTACCTGAAGGGACGTTCGTTGATCCTTCTGAGCGGCGATGCGCAGGGCCATGTGGATACGCTGGCCCGCGAACTACCTCTGCAACAGGCAATTGGCGGACTGTCTCCGGAACAAAAATATCAGCACGTCCAGGCACTGCAGCAACGCGGCCACCAGGTGATGATGCTGGGCGACGGTATTAATGATGCCCCGGTTCTGGCCAGTGCCGATGTCTCGGTCGCTGTCGGTGGTGCCACGGATGTCGCTAAAACCGCGGCCGATGTTGTGTTACTGGGTGATAAACTGCTCTCACTGACCAACCTGTTTGATCTCGCTCGCCGGTCCCGGCTTAAAATTATTCAGAATATGGCCTGGGCAATCGGGTACAATATACTCATTCTGCCCTTCGCCGTGAGTGGCGCACTATCGCCCTGGATGGCCGTCGTCGGCATGTCACTGAGCAGTATTATTGTGGTCAGTAATTCAACCCGGTTACTCAGGTAGGAGTTGGTTATGAGCATTATCTACGTCCTCATTCCGGTGGCGATTATCATTATTGCTGTCGCTATCGGTATTTTTTTCTGGGCGGTTAAGAGCAACCAGTTTGAAGATCTTGATCGTCAGGGATACAACATTTTGTTTGATGACGACCTTCCGCCTGAAGAAAAGAAGCTCGCGGAAGAGCGTAAAAAGCTGCTGAATGACCGAGATTAATCTGCTTTCTGCGTTACTCGTTGGTCTGGCCGGCGGCGTGCATTGTATCGGTATGTGCGGCGGTGTGATCAGCGCGTTACGGGTAGTCACCCCTGCAAACACCAACCCGCTTCCCTACACCCTGAGCTACAATTTTGGCCGTATCAGCAGCTATACGTTGGCCGGCGCTATCACCGGCGCGCTCGGGCAAATGTCGGCGTCTCTGATGCCGGTTCTCGGGCCTGTATTAGCCGTGCTGAGCGGGTTAATGCTGATGGCGCTGGCCTGTTATCTGGGCCAGTGGTGGCTGGGGCTGCGGCATATCGAATCACTGGGGCGGCATATCTGGAAACGTCTCCAGCCACTTTCCCGACGCTTTGTCCCCTTCTCATCGCCTCTCGCGGCCTATCCCTATGGCGCAATCTGGGGCTGGCTGCCCTGTGGTTTAGTCTACTCGACCCTGACCTGGTCACTGGCCTCAGGATCAGCCTTACAGGGTGCTTTGATCATGTTGTGTTTCGGTCTGGGTACGCTGCCCACACTCCTGGTAGCCAGCTATGGGGTGAAGTGGCTCCTGCAGGGTTTCCAGCATCCCGTCTCACGTCAGGTCATCGCTGTCAGCCTGCTGGCTTATTCGGTATTTATGCTCTTTCAGGCGGCCCGTCAATTCGCCTGAACCACCCCTGTACAGCCACCGTGCGACACACGCAAGCCCACCTTCTCATGTGAAGCCCACCATCACTGTTAAATTCATAAATTTCCCACACTTTTTTAGATCTGGGTTTACACTTAACTGAGAGGTAACGTCTGGGCCAGCGCCTTACTGGTCGGTAATAACGGTACGGAGACAACCCTA
>JBPEWW010000462.1:0-12193 GCA_052032275.1 Alteromonas sp.
ACATGGTGAGCCGGCTCTTCTGCCAGGGTAAATTCTTCATCAAGGGGGATGGGACCAGCGTGGTATAAACGGGGGATGCGCATGGGACGAGTCGGGTTATAAAACTTGTGGCTGTATCATAGCCAGAGTTTTCCGCATGGCGCAACAGCCAGCGGCAGGAAGCAGCCATAAATGCCGTCACCTGCCGGTTATTTAAGCATTAATTAACGTGGAGCGAGTCAGAGTCGTCCTCCATATCAACCAGCTGAATTTTCGGTCGCGCTGTGCGCATTTTGGTTTTTCTGCGGGCGTATCGGGTGTTGTAGCCTTTATCGGAAGATAGGGCGTAGGCAAGTATTAACATCACAATTGCAAGCAATAGCAATAGAAAAAACATGTTCAATTCCTTTAAAAACATAGGTTCACGGCACAGGGAAAGTTGTACTGCACGCGTTTATTGCATCCATTCATTACGGCGACCACGTGAGTGGTAGTCGATTTAGCGCAAGCGGCACCAGAAACGAATTCAGCTGAGGTACGCGCTAAATAATCCGTAGGAAAAGAATAGCTCAAACGGAGTTTTTTGCCACTAAATGCTGAATAAAAATTAGCCAGGTTTGTGCGCTGGCGAATTTGCTGTCAGCGTATACCCTATAAAAGCGCTGAGTATCATAATCACCTTGTCAGAAGCGGGGTAAGATCTACTTAGCTAAGTGCTCGTATCTGTTAAGAAAATATTGGTTCCGCTTGGTATAACTGATATTTTTACCATTACGTGAAAAATTGAAGGAATTCTAATGGAAGATAAACTTTCCCTGTTTACTGCCAGTGACATCGAGCGTTACATCAATGAGTATGCCATTCCGTGGGGCATTAATATTGCCATGGCAATCATCATTTATGTAATTGGTCGATTGGTGGTTGGCCTCTTGCTGGGGTTATTCCGCCGGGTCATGGCGAAATCAAAATATGATCAGATGATCATCGATTTTCTGGAGTCGATTCTCAGCGCTGTACTCATGCTGTTTGTTATTGTGGCATCGCTGGACGAACTGGGTGTCGATACGACCTCACTGGTCGCTATTCTGGGTGCTGCGGGTCTGGCAATTGGCTTGTCACTGCAGGATTCACTGAAGAATTTCGCTGCTGGCGTCATGTTGCTGGTATTTAAGCCGTTTAAAGCTGGTAACTATGTTGAGGTAGCCGGCACATCAGGGATTGTACAGAAAATTGGTATCTTTCACTCGGTACTGACGTCGCTGGATAATAAGGAAATTACCATTCCGAATGGCCGCATTTACAGCGACAATATCACCAACTATTCAGCCCGCGAAACCCGCCGCTGTGATATGACATTTGGCATCGGTTACGATGACGATCTGCTCAAAGCCAAGCAGGTACTCCAGGAGTTGGTAGACAAGGAGGAGCGGATCCTCAAAGAGCCGGCGTGCCTGATTGGGGTGGCCGAGCTGGGCGACAACAGTGTCAACTTTACGGTCCGCCCATGGGTAAAAAGCGCTGACAACCTGGCAGTGCGGTTAGACTTTACCGAGGCAGTCAAGCTGCGCTTTGACGAAGAAGGTATCTCTATTCCTTACCCGCAAATGGATGTTCATCTGCACAAGGAAGAATCCGGAGAACAAACCACACAAGCGTAAACATTGATTCGCTGTTCAGCCGGGAATAAACAAACGCCGCTTAACGCGGCGTTTTTTAATGTTTGGATGTGGGCTTACCGGCAATCAGGCCGCACTGATGTATTGTTATAATCCGCCAGCGCAGCAGGCATGTTGGCCTGCAGGTTATCGATGCGGGTATCAGGTGCGGGGTGGGTAGAGAGCAGTTCAGGCGGCCGCTGGCCATTACTGGCTGCATCCATATTCTGCCATAGGTTCACTGACTGGCGAGGATCAAACCCAGCCTGTGCCATTAGAGTTAAGCCTATTAAATCGGCTTCAGACTCGTGGGTGCGACTGAACGGTAACTGCACCCCGACCTGTAGTCCCAGCCCGATGGCAGCCATGATCGGGGCGGTCTGTGACACCTCGTTCGCCGCCAGGATTTGACCGACCGCCTGGGAGCCCATATTGATAAGTGTGCTTTGGGACATGCGCTCGTTACCATGCTCGGCAATGACATGGCCAATTTCATGACCTATAACCGCGGCCAGCTGATGCTGATTTTCGGCAACATTAAGCAAGCCCGTATACACGCCGATTTTTCCCCCAGGTAACGCAAACGCATTCACCTGTTCATCGTCGAACACCACCACTTCCCACTGGCCACTGTATACAGTATTCGGCACCAGTGCAGTGAGTGAGTCGGCTACGCACTCCACATAGCGGTTTTGAACAGGCTTACGAGATACCTGCAATTCCTCTTTCATACCGGCAAACGCCTGATCGCCCATTTGACTCAGCTGCTGGTCAGAAAACAATAATACCTGATTGCGTCCGGTGGGCGAGGTGGCACATGCTGCCAGAGTAAGTGATACGGCCGCTACTATGGCCGTGGAGATCCTAAGCTTCATACGGTTTCCTTCTCCTTGACGATGAACGGGGTAACCCGCTCCCCATTTTAACTAACTGGTGCCGGGTGTACGAGACGCCGGCGATTAACTACTTATACTCTGTATACCTTCACAGGCCTGCAAGTGATCATTGTGCCGGCAGCCGCGATGCCCACTTGTGGCAGGCCCGACGCGAAGTTAAAACGGTAACGGAAACAGACACTTCGACTCTTTCACAATAACGGTATACTATGCTTCGTTAAGGGTATATTCAGTTACCAGGCTGCACAGTTAGCGGTCAGGCCGCATTTAGGACGAATTATGAAAGGGTTATCACACGTAGCATCAGCTTTGGCTATCACATTTGCTGTTTCAGTGGGCGGCTGCGCCAGTCATCAGGGGCTGCCTGACAGCGCCAAAAATCAGTTTGTCACTGAGTTCTATGCCCATGTGGGTCATGTGAGGGAAGTGCAGTTTGAATCGTACGTGCCCGAGGCTTCCGTGTTTGGGGCGGCCACCGGAGCAATACAGAATGTTGACGACCCCGACCATATGTTTGCCGCAGCCATTATCGGTGGCGCAATTGCCGGGCTGGTAACTGCCATTGCCGAAGGCGATCGTACCGGCTATGAGTATTCGCTGCATGCAATAGATGGTGACCGCGTACTGGTACTGGTAGAGGACAAAACTGCCCTGCAGGGGGAGTGCGTACTGGTAAGGGTGGCAGGTGATGTTTATCTGCATCCGGTGGCCGATGATGCGTGCCGCAACCCATACCCTAACGACTACCAAAGCGCACCTTATGGTAACGAGCCTGTTCCTGCAGCACCGCAAATATAGCAATCAAAGCGCCGGTAAATACCCATAAAAGCAGTGCAGTGGCGCCTCATTTTTGCCTGTTAAACAGGGTAAATTTTGGGCTTTGCTAATTTAATCTTTGTGTCATAAACTGGCTCTACATTGGAAGGGTATATAGGTGAGAAAACACCTTGTACCGACTCTACCGCTGTCAATGTTCGTTGCTGTGGATAGATGAATTAAGAAAAACGAAAATTGAAAAAGGAAAGCACATGGCCACCCACAACAAGTTTAAGTATGGAATTCTCGCACTGCTCGTCTCTGCTACCTTAGCCGGGTGTGGCCTGGACGGCGACGACGGTCAACCCGGTGATCCCGGGGCACAGGGCCCACAGGGAGAACAAGGTGAACCAGGCGCCGATGGTCAGGATGGACAAGACGGTCAGGATGGTCAGGACGCGTCTCTGGGCGTGCAACTTGACCTGGTGGCCCGGAGTTTTCTGGGGGCACTGAATGCCGCAGAGATCGTACAGTATCACGCTGCTTCCCAAACGATTTATGCCACTAACGGTAATGGCAACCGCATCGCTGTTATTGACGCCACGAGTATCCCTACCGAGGCGATGGACGACCCAATCAATACGACCAACCTGACAGCCACAGGAATTGATTTGCCAGCTGAGGTTGACGGGGTGGCGTTAGGCAGTGTCACCAGCATCGCCGTGTACGGTGACCTGATGGCAGTGGCTATGCCCGCTGCAACGAATACGGATAATGGCTATGTGCTTTTTTACAATGGCTTAGACGCAATTGCGCCCGTGTTTCTGGATTCGGTGGAAGTCGGGGCCATGCCTGATATGGTTACTTTCACGCCTGATGGCGGCAAGGTGCTGGTAGCCAACGAAGGTGAGCCAAGTGGTGATTACACGGTAGATCCGGAAGGCTCGGTATCGGTTATCGATATTCTGGCCAGCAACGAACCGGCGGAAACGGCGGCATCAGTGACCTTCGAAGGTCTCAATGGTACCGAGGCAGAGTTAATGGCTCAGGGCATGATGTTCCCTAATCCTGCTGGCCGCACCATTAACGGCGTGGAAATAACCACCACCGTGGCACAGGATTTGGAGCCGGAGTATATTTCTGCCTCTAACGACATTGCCTACGTGACGCTCCAGGAAAATAATGGCGTGGCGATTATCGATCTGGAAGACCTGACGGTAGAGGTCATTGGTCTGGGCGTGAAAAACTGGAGTGAATTTACTATTGATGCCCAGGAAAATAGCGCAGTAAGCTTTGACACTTACGAGGGCCTGTATGGGGTTTATCAGCCCGATGCTATTGCGCAATACAGCTGGAAAGACGCCACTTTCCTGATTACCGCTAACGAAGGTGATGCCCGCGAGTACATGTTTGCAGCGACAGATGAAACTGCCTGCAGCGACGCGGGTGGTCTGGCGTTTACCGATGGCGATTGTCTGGCCTATACCGATGAAACCACGCTTGGAAACCTGACTGCAGCAAGCGGTTCAGCACTCGAAGATCTGCAAACCTCCGGTGATATTAACGATTTACGTGTTACCACCGCGATGGGTGATGCCGATGGGAATGGTGAGTTCGACGCTGCCTATGCGTATGGCGGGCGTTCATTCACTATCTGGGATCAAAACGGAATGGTAGTGTTTGACTCCGGCGATGATTTGGAGCGGATCAGTGCCTCTGTGCATGGTGCTCAGTTCAATAATGATGATGAGGCAAATGAAGGTGACTCACGTTCTGAAAATAAAGGGCCTGAGCCAGAAGCGGTGACGGTTGGCACTATCGGTAACCGTACCTATGCATTTGTGGCAACCGAGCGTATGGGCGGCATATTCGTCTACGACATTACCAATCCTTATGATGTGAAGTTTGCGGAATATGCCATTAACCGGAATCTCACTGACGGGTTGAATGTGACCGATGTGATCGGCGATCTGGCTCCCGAAAGTCTGGTGTTTGTAAGCGCTGAAAACAGTGCCAGCGGTGTGCCGCTACTGATTGTTGGCAACGAAGTCAGTGGTACTGTCTCGGTGTGGCAAATTTCGACAAACTAAGCAGTTAGTTATCAACCTGTATAAAACGGCGCCGTTGGGCGCCGTTTTTTGTTTCATGACTTTTATGACCTAACAGGCTAAGCTAGGCACAACTAATCGGGGCAGTGGCCGGCGGTAGGGTACCGCCCCTGATGTTCAAAAATGAAGAGTAAGTAGATGTCGCAACAAATAGTTATCAGTGGGGTGGGGGTGTGGACACCCGAGCACCGAATTACTAATCAGGAACTGGTGGAAAGTTATAATGCATGGGCAGATAACTACAACCAGACGCACAGTGAGGCAATTGCCGCAGGTGATTTGGAAGCCAAGCCACATTCCAGCGCAGAATTTATTGAAAAAGCGTCAGGCATCAAGCAGCGTTACATTTACCAAAAAGAAGGCGCACTTGATATTAGTCGCATGCGCCCCGCGATAGCAGAAAGAGACGATGATCAGTTGTCTCATCAGGCAGAGATTGCAGTGGCAGCGGCGCAAAAAGCCCTGGCAGAAGCCAATAAGAGCGCTGCCGATGTAGACGCGGTCATCGTGTCGTGTGCCTATACCCAGCGTGCGTACCCTGCCATTGCGATTGAAGTGCAGGAAGCGCTGGGCATAGACGGGTTTGCGTTTGACATGCTGGTTGCCTGCTCGGCAGCGACGTTTGGGATGCACCGGGCGTACGAAATGCTGCACGCCGGAAGTGCGCGCTGTGTGCTGGTAATTAACCCGGAACTGGTGTCGCCGCAAATTAATTATACTGACCGCGACAGCCATTTCATTTTCGGCGACGTGGCCACAGCCACCGTGCTCGAGCATGCCGACACTGCCCGCGCTGAGCACGTCTACGATATTCTTAGCACAAAAGCGGTCACCAAGTTCTCCAGTAATATCCGCTCTAACTTCGGCTACATGACCCGTGCGCAGGATGTGGACCCCTACGGCCCTGACAAGTTGTTTCATCAGGCCGGGCGCAAGGTATTTAAAGAAGTTTGTCCGATGGCGGCCGATCACCTCGCCGAGCATATCGCGCGCCACGACTTAGCGGCCGGCGACATCAGACGCTGGTGGTTACACCAGGCGAATATCAATATGAACACGCTGATTTGCAAACGGCTGCTGGGGCGTGACGCCAGCGGTGACGAAGCACCCATCGTGCTGGATGAGTATGCCAATACAGCCTCTGCCGGTTCGGTGATCGCCTTTGCTCTGCATCATAAAGATTTACAAGCGGGTGACCATGGGGTCTTATGTTCGTTTGGCGCCGGGTATTCCATAGGCAGCCTGGTAGTCAAAAAACGAGGGTAACAGCAGCAACGCAGTAAATAGGGATAAACATGATTGCGGATATCGGCTATGGACTGAACAGCCTGGCATACCTGGTGTTGTTACTGCTGTTACTCACAGTCAGAAAATCGGGGCTGGCGAAATACCTGCTCATGCTGGCGACTATGGCCACGCTGGCGTGGTCGTTAAGCATGCTCTCGGTGTTGCGAGGGCCAATGACGCTTAACTGGCTGCTCAGTGCCGATGCGGGCAAGCAGCTGATATGGCTGCTGTTTATCGCCAGTTGTTTACGGGATGACTTCAACGACATCTGGCAGGTGCTAAAGCAGCCGGTTACGGCATTTATCCTGTTGCCCCCCCTGGTGACGCTAATAGCACCGGTTATCCTGCCTGTTGAGCCTTCACTTCGTTACCTTGCCAATACGATACTGGCGCTGGAAGCGCTGATATTGCTGGAAGTCATGTTTCGCCAGACCGGCGCTAACCAATGGGCCTTCAAACCTCTGGTGCTGTATCTGGGGGCGACCCAGTTATTTGAGTTTGTGACTTATGCAAATGCCACCATAATCGACCAGATTGAGGTAGGGTATATCGCCGCGCGTGGGTACATATACCTGCTGCTTATGCCGTTACTGATAGTGGCCATCCGGCGCATCAAGCACTGGGGAGTGGATATTTTCATTTCCCGGGACGTGGTCTTACACAGTTCCCTCCTATTAGTGGCGGGGGCCTATCTGTTTGTGATGGCAATGATAGGGTATGTCATTAACTATCTGGGCGGCAGCTGGGGGGCTACTGTCCAGATTATCCTGATCGCCCTGTCATTAGTGCTGCTGGCCACACTGGTGTTATCGAATGCGTTTCGCACCAAAATAAAAGTCTTTATTACCAAGCATTTTTTCGCCAATCAATACGATTACCGGGTTGAATGGGTCAAACTTACTAAAGCGCTGTCCTCACCTTCCAGTGATTCCGCCACCGTCTATCAGCATGCGCTAGAGGGGGTTCTGAATGCAATTGGCTATGACACCGGCCGACTGGTGAAGGTCATTAACGGTAAGTGGGAGCAGCTCGCGGTGGTCAACGCGCCGGCACTGTCAGCGAACGAACAGCAGACCCTGACGGCCCTGGCGCTCTACTGTGAACAGACATCCTGGCTTATTGATATCAAAGAGTACCAACATAAGCCGTTTGCATATAACGGCCTGTCACTGAACAGGCCCCTTCTGGAAGGATGTGCTTTTCAGTTAGCGCTGCCGTTTTTCAGGGACGAGAAGGTGTGGGGCTTTGCCCTGTTAAAGGCAGTGGATCGCGAAGAAGTGTCTCTGAACTGGGAAGTAAGAGATTATCTGACGGCAGTAACTGATCAGGTGGCGACCTTTGTCTATCACCATGAGGCAGCGCGGGCTGTTGCAGAAAACGCGCAGTTTGCTGCGTTTAATCGCATGTCCGCCTTTGTTCTGCACGATTTGAAAAATGTACTGGCGCAAATTGACCTGATTCTGGCCAATGCCGATAAGCACAAGCATAACCCGGAATTCATTGATGATACCTTTGAAACGCTGCATCACACCAAAGCGCGTATGGATAAAATGTTGCGCCAGCTGACCGAAAAAAAGGTTGAAGAGGCGCGCCGGGATGAAGCTCACCTGCTGTCTAAACTCATTCGGCATGTTATTGATAATCGCTGCCAGAGTTTTCAGCCTGTACCTGTACTACACTGTCAGGAGGAGTCTGCCGTGGTGGTAGATCCCGAGAAGCTGTCTAACGTAATTTACCATCTGATAAGTAATGCGCAGCAGGCCACCACCGATCGTGGCAGGGTGGAAGTGGTGCTGAACATCGACCCGGTTAATCAGCGCCAACGGGTACTTATTGAAGATGATGGCTGCGGTATGGATCAGGAGTTTATTAATCATCGCCTGTTTACACCGTTTGATACCACCAAAGGCAATGCCGGTATGGGAATAGGTGCGTACGATGCGAAAAATTACATGGAATCGATTGGCGGCAACCTCTCAGTGCAAAGCGAGCCTGGCAAAGGCTCCTGCTTTACGCTGACGTTTCCTTTAACTTAGTATGACCCACACGGAACAATAACAGCATATAACACTGGAAGATGCGCATGACAGATACCGTTTTGGTTGTCGATGACGACCTGGGAATTCAGAAGCAACTGAAATGGAGCCTCACCGATTATGACGTGGTGTTCGCGGATGATCGCAGCTCCGCCATTGCACAGTTACGTCGCCACGAGCCTAAGGTGGTGACATTGGATTTGGGATTGCCTCCCGATCCTGCCAACGCCTCGGAAGGGCTGAAGGCGCTGGAGGAAATTATTGCCCTGGCGCCCCGCACCAAGGTGATTGTGGTGACCGGTAACAACGATAAAGAAAACGCACTGCGGGCCATTGATCTGGGTGCTTATGATTTTTACCAAAAGCCCATCGATTCTGACACCATCAAACTCCTGATCAACCGGGCGCTTAACCTGGCGAAGCTGGAACAGGAAAACCGGGTGCTGGCGAAAGCCAGACCCGGGATGGGCCGCATTATCGGCAACAGCGACGCCATTCAGGCGGTGGTCCGTAAAGCCGAAAAAATTGCTGCCACAGACATCAGTACTCTGCTGCTGGGGGAAAGTGGTACGGGTAAGGAAGTGTTTGCGCGCAGTATTCACGAGCACAGCCCCCGCAAGGACAAACCGTTTGTAGCAATTAACTGCGCCAGTATTCCCGAAAATTTGCTGGAAAGTGAATTGTTTGGCTATGAAAAAGGCGCCTTTACCGGTGCCAATAAAACCACCTTGGGTAAAATTGAAACAGCCCAGGGCGGCACCCTGTTTCTTGATGAAATTGGTGATATGCCCATTGGTCTGCAAGCAAAGATGCTGCGGTTTTTACAGGAGCGGGTGATTGAGCGGGTGGGGGGACGCAATGAAATTCCTGTTGATATTCGAGTGATCTGTGCCACCCACCGCGACTTACAAACCATGGTCGCGGAAGAGAGTTTCCGGGAAGATTTGTATTACCGGATTGGCGAGATCCCCATTCATATTCCGCCGCTGCGGGACCGCGACCAGGACATTATCCTGCTGGCACGTACGTTTTTAAACGAATACCGGGAAGAATTTAATGCCAAGGCCAAATCGTTTTCTGACAGTGCCGTTCAGGCAATGCTGGCCCATAAGTGGCCAGGCAACATACGGGAAATGCAGAATAAGCTAAAATCTGCTGTGATCATGGCAGAGGGCACAGTGGTGCAGGCTGATGACCTTGGCCTGATGGCGGTAGCGGGCAGCGCAGAACCTGAGACGCTGAATCTGCGGGAAGTGCGTGAGCTGGCAGAAAGCCGGGCAATTCGCAAGGCCTACCAGACCGCCGGCAAGAATATGTCGAAGACCGCTGAGTTACTTGGCGTGACCCGGCCTACACTATACTCGCTGATCGACAAATATCAGATGGAAGATATCAAAACCGGCACCTAAGGCACACATTGTGCCTGGCGGCGAACGCACTATTTAGCGTGAGCGCGGGTGTGCCGGACGCGACAAATCAGGGAAGTTGCAGTGAATTTACGACGGCAGGTGTCCATGCTGGATACCCGCCCCTAACCGAAAGGAAAGTACGATGACAGACCAACGATTTCCAAATCAGGAAGGCAAGCAGGTTCCTGATGTAACCTTCGCCGTGCGTGAAGGCGACGACTGGGTCAGTAAGACAACCAAAGAGCTGTTTGGTGGCAAGACCGTGGTTGTCTTTTCGTTACCAGGCGCCTTCACCCCTACCTGCTCTTCCACCCACCTGCCACGCTATAATGAACTGGCCAAGGTATTTAAAAAGCACGGTGTTGACGATATTTTATGTGTGTCGGTTAACGATACGTTCGTAATGAATGCCTGGGGCCTGAATCAGGAAGCCTCAAATATCACCCTGTTGCCGGATGGTAATGGTGAATTCACGGAAGGCATGGGCATGCTGGTGGATAAATCCGAACTGGGCTTTGGTAAGCGCAGCTGGCGTTATTCCATGCTGGTAAAGGATGGCGTGGTAGACAAGATGTTTATTGAGCCTGATTTACCCGGTGACCCGTTTGAAGTCTCTGATGCCGATACCATGCTTAACTATATTGCACCGGATGCCGAAGTACATGAGTCGGTCTCTGTGATCACGAAACCGGGATGTCCTCACTGCGCGCGGGCAAAAACCCTGTTAACTGAAAAGGGCATTGATTTCGAAGAAGTGATTCTGGGCCGGGATGCCACCCTGACCTCGCTGACTGCGATCAGTGGTCGCTCTACGGTTCCTCAGGTATTTATGGGCGGCAAGCATATTGGCGGTGCCGACGATTTGGAAAAATATTTCGGGTAATCCGTGGGTCGCTGCACGCGTGTGCGGCGACCGCGATGGCTTTTCTTCTCCCCCTGCATTCTGCACAACTCGTGTTACACTGCGCCTCCACCTGTATCGTTAAGTTTTCCGTTAAGGAGTCGTCGTGCGGCGCGTAACTGTTTTTCTTTGTACTCTAATCTGGACAGGCATTGCCGGAGCTGCTCCCGATGCTGCCATGGATAAATTTGCCTCCTTGTATGAGGAGGAGTGGGGCCAGGTACAACCCTGTCGTAGCCCTAAGCTAAACCAGTTCAGGGTCTGCTCGCCGCTCCTGCGCAACGAAGGAAACGCGCCTTACATGCTGTATAGCGATAAACCGACAGGCAAAGTCGCGGTATTGGTGCACGGGCTCTCCGACTCGCCGTTTTTTATGCGCGAAGTGGCGCGTATTGTCCATCAACAAGGGTTTACTGTGCTGGTCCCCTTGCTACCCGGACACGGATTGCGTGACGCCGATGAGGACATGGAAGACTGGGATCTTGCGGAGCGCTGGCAGCACCATGTGGAAGAAGTACTGGCCATTGCCCGTGACATGGGCGATACCGTGTACGCGGGGGGCTTCTCCACGGGCGGCGCGTTGGTGGTTGAGCAGGCACTGACACAACCTCAGGGACTCGACGGGCTAATGTTGTTTTCTGGTGCGTTGTCATTAAGTGACAATGCCGAAAGTATGTCACGCATTTGGGGCATCAAGTGGGTGGCCCGCATCATTGATGGAAACTACCGCACCCATGGGGCCAACCCCTACAAATACCCCAGTGTGGCCGGGTTTGCCGGGCTGGAGCTGATGGATATTATCGAAAATATACGGACCTTGCTGGAAGACGGTAAGACGCTGGATATCCCTGTATTTGCAGCGCACTCGCAGGCGGACATCACCACCCCGGTACAGGGGGTTGAAGCTCTGTTGGAGCGTACCGGCAGCGACAACACCCTGTTCGTAGTCGATAAGTCGTATGACGTGTGCCACGCCGACCTGGTCGTCAACCCCTCGCTACTCAACGATATGCGCTTCAACCGGGTGCTGGTTGATGAACGGGAACCCTGTGCGGTGCCCCGGGCCAATCCGCTTTTCTCACAAATGGAAATGATGCTGACCAGTTTTCTGTCCAGTCATGCCGGGCCATAGCCGAACGGTTAACGCAGTGGGTACCGGCAGGTGC
>JBPEWW010000463.1:0-2751 GCA_052032275.1 Alteromonas sp.
CGCAGGTATTCAGAGATAGACTCTTCAGACAGGTTGATGGTACAACCGGCTGCAGAACGCTCGGCAGACGCATCAGACAGTTCAAACGCCTGCTCAACGGTCAGATCTTCCAAACCTTCAATTTCCAGCACTCGGCCAGAGAACTGGTTAATTTTGCCTTTCTTCTCAACTGTCAGCAGGCCTTGCTTAATCCCGTACAGCGGAATGGCATGTACCAGGTCACGCAGCGTAATGCCCGGCTGACGTTTACCGGTGAAGCGCACCAGAATAGATTCCGGCATATCCAGCGGCATCACGCCGGTGGCCGCAGCGAAGGCCACCAGACCAGAACCGGCCGGGAAGGAAATACCCAGCGGGAAACGGGTGTGTGAATCGCCACCGGTTCCCACGGTGTCTGGCAGCAGCATGCGGTTTAGCCAGCTGTGAATAATCCCGTCACCCGGGCGCAATGACACACCGCCGCGGTTCATGATGAAATCGGGCAGCGTGTGCTGCGTTTCAATGTCCACCGGCTTGGGGTAGGCCGCCGTGTGACAGAAGGACTGCATGGTCAGGTCAGCGGTGAAACCAAGGCAGGCCAGGTCTTTCAGCTCATCACGGGTCATTGGCCCGGTGGTGTCCTGAGACCCTACCGTGGTCATTTTAGGCTCGCAGTAGGTGCCGGGACGAACGCCGTCAACACCACAGGCTTTACCCACCATTTTCTGCGCCAGCGTGTAGCCTTTGCCGGTGTCTTTGGGCTGCTCCGGTTTGCGGAACAGGTCAGTAGGCTCAAGACCCAGTGATTCACGGGCTTTGTCGGTCAGACCACGGCCAATGATCAGGTTGATACGGCCACCTGCGCGCACCTCGTCCAGGATCACTTTCGACTTGTAGCTGTACTCAGACAGGACTTCACCGGTTTCGTGATTGGTGATTTTGCCTTCAAACGGGTAAATGTCGATAACATCACCCATGTTCATTTTTTCCACGTCGGCTTCAAAAACCAGCGCGCCGGCATCTTCCATGGTGTTGAAGAAAATCGGCGCAACCTTACCACCAATACACACACCACCGCCCCGTTTGTTGGGCACGCCTGGCATGTCTTCGCCGAAGAACCACAGTACCGAGTTGGTGGCAGACTTACGTGAAGAGCCGGTGCCTACCACGTCGCCGACGAACGCAACCGGGTGGCCTTTCGCTTTGACTTCTTCAATTTGCTTCATGGGGCCTTTCACGCCATGCTCTTCCGGCTCCAGGCCGTCGCGGGTCATCTTATACGCCGCCAGCGCGTGCAGAGGGATGTCAGGACGTGACCAGGCGTCAGGTGCCGGGGACAGGTCGTCAGTATTCGTCTCGCCGGTGACCTTAAATACCGTGTAGGTGATTTTGTCAGCCATTTGCGGACGTGATGTGAACCACTCGGCTTCCGCCCAGGACTTCATGATGTCAGTGGCGAATTCATTACCGGCCTTGTGCTTTTCTTCCACATCGTGGAACGCATCGAACATCAGCAGGGTGTGTTTCAGTTCTTTCGCGGCCAGTGGCGCCAGCGCGTCTTCGTCCAGCAGATCGACCAGCGTGGCAATGTTGTAGCCACCGTGCATGTTACCTAACAGCTCAACCGCCTTCTCACGGCTGATAAGATCACAGCTGTCTTCGCCCTTGGCAATCGCACTCAGAAAACCGGCTTTAACGTAGGCGGCTTCGTCAACACCAGGAGGAACGCGCTCGGAAATCAGCTCTAACAGATACTCTTCTTCACCTGCAGGCGGATTTTTCAGTAACTCAACCAGACCCGCTACCTGTTCGGCGGTCAATGCTTTCGGCGGGATACCCTCTGCAGCACGTTCTTCAACGTGTTTACGGTATTCTTCTAACACGATATCTTCCTCATGGTTAATCCTGCCCGGTTAAAAACGGTCTTGAAGCAGGACGTGACTAGATAAACGCCGGGATTATAACGGCTTGTGATACAAATTTAAATTTTAATACGCTTTCAGCCGCTTATAGCGGCTATTCAGGGTGGCTATTGTGCCCGGTTCCGGGGCTAGCTGGAGGCAGGATCAGGCTGCGCTGGTGTAATCTTTAACAACGCGGCATTGTCGCCGTCTGTCAGCACAAAAATATTGCCGTCAGCCCCGACCACGACTTCCCGAATGCGTTGCTCTATAGTAGCAAAAATTCGCCGACTTCTGAGCGGATTATCCAGCATATTTATGGCAAACAGCCCTTTGGCTTTGAGGGCGCTTACCAGCAGGTGCTGACGTAGCGCAGGAAAGGCGTTGCCGGCATACCAGGCCATTGACGACGGTGCAATGGAGGGCGTCCAGTTGTATAGCGGATTGCGCATACCCGGGTACTCTTCAAACGGACTGATTCGCGCGCCAGAGTAATCAATGCCTTTTGTCACCACGGGCCAGCCATAGTTCTCACCGGCTATCAGTAAGTTAATTTCATCCCCGCCGTCTGGCCCGTGTTCCTGTTGATAAACACGGCCGGTGTGTGGGTCAATGGCCAGCCCCTGGGGATTACGGTGACCAAGTGAATAGATATAGGGCGCATCGGGAAACGGGTTGTCAGCCGGCGCCTGGCCGTCTTCCCTGAATCGCAGCACTTTGCCCAGCTGGGAGTCGAGCCGCTGGGCCTGCTCCCGGTAGTCAAACCCGTCCCCGGTGGTCACCAGCCAGGTCCCATCCGCGAGCACCGCCAGCCGTCCGCCAAAATGTGCCGGCGTGTCACGGCAAGGCGTCGTCGTTAACAGCGGTGTTA
>JBPEWW010000464.1:0-1527 GCA_052032275.1 Alteromonas sp.
GCTTTCACTGTCGCTTCGGCAATATCCAGATTATAGCCAATCTGCTTATTCAACAGTCCATCGCGCATGTAGCACAGAACTTTATATTGTGAGGGGGTCAGTGAGGCCACTTTATCCGCCAGCGCGGAAAATTCATTGTCGGCGGGCTCGATAACATCACTTACCGAGGCTGGCAGCCAGATGTCGCCCTCAAGAATGGCGTGAACTGCCTGGGCGATATCCCGGGAGCTGGCTGTTTTGGGAATAAACCCAAGAGCGCCGACAGTCACGATTTTAGAAATAGTGGCAGCATCTTCAGTCCCTGACACCACCGCCACCGGCAGGTCAGGATACAGCTTACGGATATGCAGCAAGCCAAACAAATCATTACTGCCGGGCATGTGTAAATCCAGCAGCAGCAAGTCGATATCCTTTGCCTCGAGGAGCGCGACCGTGGACGTCAGGTCGCCTGCTTCATACAGTTGCAAATCGTTAAACGTTGTCACCAATGCCCCTTTCAGCGCATCCCGGTACAACGGGTGATCGTCGGCAATCAGCAGGCTAACCATGACAGTAGAGTCCGTTATTTATTTAAGCGTTCCGCGATAAGTTTATCAACAACCGAGGGGTCAGCCAACGTGGAGGTGTCCCCGAGCTGATCATGTTCATTGGCAGCTATCTTACGCAAAATACGCCGCATGATTTTACCCGAGCGGGTTTTCGGTAAGCCTTCTGACCACTGAATTTTATCCGGTGCTGCAATCGGACTTAACTCGTTACGTACCCAGTCCCGCAGCTCTTTGCTTAATGCCTCATCGGCAGTAACCCCGTCGTTCGGCGTCACATAAACATAGATCCCCTGGCCTTTTATGTCATGGGGATACCCCACCACGGCGGCTTCCGCTACTTTGGAATGCGCCACCAGCGCGCTTTCAATTTCCGCTGTGCCCAGACGGTGGCCAGAAACATTCAGCACATCGTCTACCCGTCCGGTGATCCAAAAGTAGTCGTCCTCATCACGACGGGCGCCATCGCCGGTAAAATACACACCCGGGTACGTACTGAAATAGGTATTAATAAACCGCTCGTGATCACCATAAACGGTACGTGCCTGACTGGGCCAGCTGTTCTTAATGACCAGGTTGCCTTCATTGACACCGTCCAGCTCATTGCCATCGGCGTCAAATAACGCCGGCTCAATCCCAAAGAACGGCCGGGTTGCCGAACCGGGTTTAAGCTCCGTGGCTCCAGGTAATGGCGTGATCATGATACCGCCGGTCTCCGTCTGCCACCATGTATCCACAATTGGACAGCGTTGCTCCCCCAGAACCCGGTGGTACCACTCCCAGGCCTCAGGGTTGATGGGTTCTCCCACTGAGCCCAGGAGACGCAAACTGCTTAGATCACAGCCCTCTGCAGGTTTGTCGCCATGGGCCATCAGCGCGCGGATTGCGGTTGGTGCAGTATACAGGCTGTTAACCTGATATTTTTCTACGACCTGTGCAATACGACGCACATCCGGGTAGTTTGGCACGCCTTCAAAGAACA
>JBPEWW010000465.1:0-1723 GCA_052032275.1 Alteromonas sp.
TAACCTCTTCTTTGTGCCGGCGTTCGTGATGAAGCTGGCCATGGGCGAGGCGGCAGAGATGATCTTAACCGGCCAGCGGGTGCTGCCGGATAAACTCACCAAAGCCGGCTTCACGTTTACTTACCCCACGCTGGATAAGGCGTTACAGAATATCTACCAGCGCTGAATCGCTGGTCGCAGCGCCCGTTAGTCAAGCAGCCCCAGTTCAATGGCCTTCAGGACAGCCCGGGTACGATCCCGCACTGCCAGTTTCGCCAGGATGGCGGAGACCTGATTCTTCACCGTGCCCACCGACTTGCAGGTTGCCGAGGCGATGTCGTGGTTCGACAAACCGGCGGCCATCAGCCTGAGCACTTCCCGCTCTTTTGCTGAGACCGGCTCCACCACCGGGGCGGCGTCTGCTCCTGCACCCTGATGACGAAGGCTGTTAACCAGGGTTTGACTGAGCGCCGGCTGAAACAGGGTGTCACCGGCGGCCAGGGTTTGGATCCCCGCCACCAGCGTGTCCAGCGACACGTCCTTAAGCAGGTACCCTTTGGCGCCGGCCTGTAACGCAGCCAGGATGGTGTTGTGATCGTCAAACGTGGTGAGCATTAACACCGGGATGGTGCTGTGCATGGCATTCAGTGCCTGCAGGGTAGCAATACCGTCCATGACCGGCATGCGGATGTCGAGCAGCAATACATCTGGCTGCACCGACGCAAGCTGCGCCAGTACCTGCTCGCCGTTCGCCGCTTCGGCCACGACTTCCACCTGATCGGATAAGGACAGCAGGCTCTCAATGCCCTGTCGGACCAGCGCCTGGTCATCGGCCAGCATGACCTTAATCATAGTGGCTCCCGGGGCAAGCCGACCTGGGTACACAGCCCGTCGTTGCGAATGGCGAATGATAAGGTGCCCCCCAGCGCCGCGATACGCTCCTGCATGCCCCGTAAGCCATTGCCGGCAACAGGCAGCTCAGAGAGCCGGGCATTATCCGTCACGGTGAGCTGAATACCGGTCTCATCGGTTGTCAGCTCCACCCTGGCTTCGGTGGCCTGACTGTGCCGCAGGATGTTGGTCAGGGTTTCCTGCACGGTTTTCAGCAAGGTGTCGGCCTGCTCTACCGTCAGCTCAGTATCATTGTCCAGCGCCAGCGACACCGACAGCCCTGGCAGGTCCCGGGTCAGCAGCGTCAGCGCCGCATGCAAATCCAGGCCCTGCCCGGCGCGCATATCCGCCACCGCCTCACGAACATCGCTTAACAGTAAGCGGGCAATTTGCTGACATTTCGCAACTTTTTCCTGCACATCACCGTTTAGTTGTCGCTCAACCACCTGTAAATGGATGGTCAGGGCAGTCAGGTGATGGCCCAGTAAATCATGAATATTGCGGGCGATGCGGGTGCGTTCACTGTCCCGCGCCGCCGCCTCCAGTAATGCCTGGGTGGCAAGCAGTTCCCGGTTCAGGGCCTGCGCCCGGGCATTCGATTCGCTGGCCCGTTTCTGCGCATTCACCATGACCAGAGCGAACAGATTAAAAGTCCAGAATAACAGGGCGGTAAGCCAGGCACCGCCCTGCTCCCAATAGAAGTCCAATGCCAGCCACAGGGGCACCGACCATACCGGGGAGAGTAAAATAGCGGTGCGGAACGACAGCAAATACATGATTTGCGCCGACCAGATGACCATCAGGATCCCGTTGTATGCAAACGGCAAACAGAAATACAGACCACACACTATGC
>JBPEWW010000466.1:0-1655 GCA_052032275.1 Alteromonas sp.
TCGTATGCGCGCATACTGAGGAGTTGGCAATGGATCCCGCTTTTTGGCACAGCAAGTGGCAACAGAACCATATTGCGTTTCATGAGCCACAGGGCAGCCCGTTACTGGTTGCTTATCACACTGTACTCACCGCGACCCCGTCCCCGCGGGTACTGGTGCCCCTGTGTGGGAAAACCCGCGATATTGGCTATTTGCTCTCCCATGGCTGTGAGGTGGTGGGTGTGGAGCTCAGCGCGCTGGCCATTACGCAACTGTTCGACGAGCTTGGCCAGTCGCCGGCCATAACCCAGACCGCGACCCACAAACGCTATCACATACCCGGCCTGACGGTCATTGAAGGGGATCTGTTTGCCTTGCAGCAAAGCGACATTGGCAGTGTGACCGGGGTGTATGATCGTGCCGCCCTGATAGCGTTGCCGGCAGCCATGCGCAGGCAGTATGCCCAACACGTGCATACGCTAAGTGGCGGCGCCGGGCAATTGCTGATTAGTGTGGATTACGACCAGGCTGCCATGCCCGGCCCACCCTTCGCCGTGGATAGCGAGGAGATCACCGCGCTCTATTCGCCGCAGTATACGGTGACGCAGCTGGCCACCGAAGACGTCGCGGGTAAACTGAAAGGAAAGGTGGCTGCCCGCAATCAGGTCTACCGGCTCAGTAGCCTGGCAAACTAAGGGCATGCATTAGCCGCTTATTCCCTGACCCAGCCAGCCAATGCTGCGTTCAACAATAAACAGCAGCGCGCCGATGAGGCCGCCCACCAGCGTGCCGTTTATACGCACTTTTTGCAGATCCTTGCCAATGTTCAGCTCAACCTGTGCAGCCATATCGGCTTCATCCCAGCTGTTGATCGTGGCTCTGATGTGCCCGGTGAGAAAGTCGGCCAGCTCCGGGGCCATATAACGTCCTGCCTCAGCAATGTGTCTGTCGAGTGCCGCTGCCAGTGCCGAATCGTTGAGTATGGCATTGCCTGCTTCCTGCAGCGCCGTGGCGACCGCCTGATGACTGCGCCCCTGCGGCGTGGCCAGATCGGCCACCAGCCAGTTATGGACATCCTGCCAAATTTTTCCCACGTAAGTGTGCAGTGTTTCGTTTTCCAGCAGACCGGCACGCACTTCTTCCAGCTTGCTCAGATAAGCCGGATCACGTTCCAGTTGCGCGATAAACTGGTCCAGTTGCTCATCGAAGGCGCGGCGGAGAGGATGATTGGTATCCTGATCAATATCGGCGAGAATGCCCGCCATGGCACTCACCGCCACCTGCGCGCCCTGTTCACTGAGCCATTGTGAGGGCAACAGCTTTTCCAGCCGGCGATACTCGGTTTTCAGCCACTGATTAAGTTTTTCTGCAATCAACGCCTGGGTGGCCTCAGTCTGTGCCATCGTGGCCAGCTTATGCAACAGCGCATCCAGCACTTTCTGGTGGCGCCCCTTGCGGGTGAGCACGCTGAGAGTGCCCGCTGCCAGCGGTCCCAGTTCCACCTTGTTGATGCCGCGCTTAATGGCTTGCAGAATAAACCGCTGCACCGGCGCATCGTCAATAATATGGATCAGGCCGGTCACGGTATCGCACAGATAGCGGGCCAGCCGTTGCGCATTTGCCGGTTGCTGCAACCATCGCCCCGCCCCCACGGCAGGCTGACTGGAGCTGATCAG
>JBPEWW010000467.1:0-6636 GCA_052032275.1 Alteromonas sp.
TAAAAGACCAAAGGACCATGTTTGCATCTTCTTTGTCTTCAATTATGGTCCAGCCATTTTGAACCGATATTTTTACGCCATCTCTTTTCTTAACTTTATCCAAGGCCTCTGCCACATTTTCGTATCCAATACCTTTGGCCTGCGCAATTCCGCTAAAGACGATTAAAACCAAAATTGCTGCTAAGTGTTTAAAATTCAAATTACTCTCCATGCCATATAACAATTTACTAGATCCCAAATCGGTCTGTTTTCCCAAACCGTAACGGGATTTTTAGTTTTTGTGATAAACACAGAGTACGCCATAACGTCCCAACACTAAAGTGAAAAACCATTGTGGTGCTTTTTGCTCGTGAATTAAAAACACCAAAACGGGAATATAGTTAAAATGGTGTATTTTGCGCACTGCATTTTGCAAAAACAGCCAAACTCACATTAAATTTCAGGCGTTCTGGCCCTCTGGTTGTCAAAACGTACCTCACGCTTAATCAGCCGTTTCAGCGCAGCAGGCTTGACGGGTTTTGGCAGATACAACAGGTCAGCGTCCATGGCTTCGTCGCGGATGCCATCACTGCGGTTTGCCGTGATTAAAATGCCCGGCACTGCCGTTTTCCACTGATTGCGTAAACACCGGGTGGCCTCAATCCCGGTTTCTGCGTGGTCAAGGTGATAATCTACCAGCATCATATCCGGCACCGCATCACAGCGCGCTAAAGCCTGCGCGTAGGTTGCGGCGCTCACCACGCTGGCGCCCCAGTCTGACAATAGCGAGGTCATGGCAACGGTAATTTGTGCATCGTTTTCGAGTAACAGCACGGTTTTTCCTGCCAGCAGCTGGCCGCTGACTTCGGCCGTCGGTGTCGGTTTGCGGCTTTGCTCCATGGCCACCGCGCAGCGCGGCAGGGTAACCCGAAACACCGTGCCTTTCCCCATTTGTGAGTGTAAATTCACCGGGTGTTTCAGCAGGTGACTGATCCGCTCCACAATGGTCAGGCCCAGCCCCAGCCCCTGATTGTGGTTATCATTATCCAACTGATGAAACTCGTTAAATATTTCATGCTGCTGGTGCTCAGCAATACCCGGGCCGGTGTCGTATACACACAGCACTACTTTATCGTGGCCCTGACGGCGTGCACCAATCAGCACGCCGCCTCGCTGGGTGTAACGAATAGCATTCGACAACAAGTTCTGGGCTATCCGGCGTAACAGTTTTTTATCTGATTTAACAATCAGCCGGGTTTTGCAGTAGCGCAGTGTGAGGCCCTGTTCGGCGGCAATCACGGAGAATTCACGCACCAAAGAGCTCAGTACGTCATCCAGGCAGAACTGCGTAACCTGGGCAGTTAATACCCCAGACTCCAGTTTTGTCATATCCAGCAGCATCGACAGCAGGCTTTCGGCGCTGTTCAGTGAATTAACCAGTCCTTCCGTTAACGACGCCTGCTCAGTGCCCGCGTGTTTCTGGGCCAGCATGGCAGCAAACAAGGTGGCAGCATTAAAGGGTTGCATCAGGTCATGCCCGGCTGCGGCCAGAAATTTGGTTTTACTCTCATTGGCATGATCGGCTTCCAGCTTGGCCTGATGTAACTCTTCGGTACGCCGGCGCACACGGTCTTCCAGTTCGGCCTTGGCCGATTTCAGCTCATCCTGAATGGCAATATATTCAGTAATATCGCTGTACGTAGTGACATAGCCGCCACCGGGCAGGGGACTGCCGTTCAGCTCAATCACCCGGCCATCGGGTTGCTTGCGCACGTACTTGTAGCGACTGCCCGCCTTCATATACTCAATGCGTTTGGCAATTTCCCGTTCAAAATCCTGCACGTCGCCAAGTAAACCCCGCTGGGCGTTATATAAAAGTAGTTCTTCAATGGCCATGCCGGCTTTCAAAAAGCCTCTGGGGTAGTGAAAAAGCTCAACATAACGTTCATTCCACGCCAGCATGCAGAGCTTGTCATCCAGCACGCTGATCCCCTGCTCAATATTCTGCACAGACGACTGCAGCACTTCATGATTGAACTGAAATGACAGCGAGGCCTCCTCAACCCATTCCACCAGTTCGGGCAGGGTGTCCTGGCTGGTGTCGGCAATGGCGCTCAGTAGGATACGCGCGCTGGGGTTACCCACCTGGCCGGCAATCAGTTGTTCTGCGCGCTGTAGCAGTGAGCTGCTGGCATAGCCGCCACGCTGTTTATTAATGTCAACCGACAACTGCTGAATAAGCGCCCGGTTAACTTCCGGCTCCAGCACTTTTTCCGTCAGGGCCGTAAGGTCACTGATACGGATGGCCAGATCTGGCTTACCGGCAAACTCGCACTCGTCGGTCGTCACCGGCAGAGCTGGCCGGGAGGTCAGAAGGGCAACCACCACGAACACCACACAATTTACCAGCAGTGAGTACGCAAACCCCAGCCCCAGCTCGCCGTCAGTGGGCGCCGGATTAAAGTAATAACTCGACATCAGGCTCGGGTACAGCAACCACACTACCCAACAAACAAACCCGGCCAGTAATGCACATTTTGCCGCTTGCCGGGTGGCCCGGCGCCAGTACACTCCGAACATAAGAATAGGGAACGCTTGCGCAAGCAGCGCAATGGCAATAATACCGCTTTTCACCAGCGGGGCCGACTGACTCACGTTAACGTGATACCAAAACGCTACCGACAGCACCACCAGCACCGTCAACCGGCGTATAGTGAGCAGACTACGTGTCTGCATGGTGTTGTGCGGATCCTGTTTTAGCGCCAGCTTGAGCCACAGTGGGGTGATCAGGTTGTTGGATATCATGATCCCCAGCGCCAGGGTGGCCACAATTACCATTGAGGTGGTGGCCGACAGTCCGCCGATAAAGGCCGTCACCGAAATCGCCAGGTTGTCCGCCTGCAGTGGCAACGCCAGCACATAGGCGTCGGCCTCCATGGCAGCTGGCAGCAGCAGGTTACCCGCCAGCGCAATAGGCAGCACGAATACCGTCATGCCCAGCAAATATAACGGAAACAGCCAGCGGGCCGTGCGTAACTCCCCCTCACCGTTTAATTCTATGAAGTTCATGTGGAATTGCCGGGGCAGCACGAACATCGAGCACACCCCCAGCATAACATGACTGATGTACACCCAGAGTCCGGCATCAGCATACAGCACCTGACTGGCGCGGGGATCGGCCGCGGCTTTGGCTATCACGTCCAGCACCCCGTCAAATAATACATAGCAAACAAATATGCCTACGATTAACAAGGCCGCCAGTTTAATCACCGACTCCACCGCTATCGTCAGCAATAACCCCGGATGCTTGTCGGTCAGACTCAGCGTACGGGTGCCAAACAAGATGGCGAATAAGGCCATCAGCGCCGCCACATAAAAGCCGACTGTGCGGCTGCTGTCCTGCGTGGTGGGGGTGAGCAAATTAATACTCTCTGTAATGGCATCCAGCTGCAGTGCTATATAGGGAATGACACCAATGAAGCTCAGCACTGTGATAAGGCCAGCCAGCGTGTAGGAATGCTGGTAACGCAAGCCAATCAAATCGGCCAGCGAGCTGACGTTATGACGCTGGCATAGCCGGGCAATGCGCAGCACCACAGGAAACGCGAAGGCCATGGTAAGCATGATGCCTGCGTAGGTGGGCACCACCGCCCAGCCATATTGTGCGGCCTGGGCAGTGGTACCAAAAAAAGCCCAGGAAGTGCAGTGCACACCCAGCCCCAGACTATACAGCACCGGGTGCTGCTGGTTATCGCGCAGGTGCTTGTCGCCCCAGAACGCCAACAGAAACAGCAGCCCCAGATAAAGCGCAACAATACAGCCAACAGTCCAGATACTTAACATGCGTGTATTTTGGTTGTTAAACAGTGCTTTACCCTAACACAGCTGGTTAGCAAAGAGGATATTTTCAGCAAAACCCATAAAAAAATCAGGGTGAGCCTTGAAGGCCGCCAAACCAACCCCATTAATAGCTCCAACGTATTTTTTGCCCCAATTATCGCAACATTCTGGAGGTAGGCATGAGCGAACCGCGCGACGTGCAGGAGCAGCAAGAAGAGCAGAACGCACAACAGGCTGAACAGCAGTCTGCAGAGGCGGCGCAGGAAACTGTACAGGCGCAGGAAGACGCGCCGGTAGATGAAAACGCCCAGCGCATTTACGAGCTGGAAACGGCGCTGTCTGAAGCCCAGGCAACCATTAAAGAACAGCAGGACGGTGTACTGCGTGCCCGTGCTGAAATGGAAAATGCCCGTCGCCGTGCCGAAGGCGAAGTTGAGAAAGCCCGCAAGTTTGCACTGGAGCGCTTTGCCGGTGAATTGCTGCCGGTTATTGATAACCTGGAACGTGCCATTGAAATGGGCGATGCCGACAACGAAGCGGTCAAGCCGCTGCTGGAAGGCGTTGAGATGACCCGTAAGACGTTCATCAGTTCTATTGAAAAATTCGGACTGGCGCCGGTCGATCCGCAGGGTGAAAACTTTAACCCTGATCTGCACCAGGCCATGTCCATGCAGGAAAGTGCCGAGCACGAACCTAACACGGTGATGGCGGTGATGCAGAAAGGCTACACGCTGAACGGCCGTTTGTTACGCCCGGCCATGGTAATGGTTTCGCGCGCACCAAGTGACGGCGTCGACACCAAAGCTTAACGCTGACAGAAGTTTTTTTCTGTCAGGTATTGAAATACGTGGGCAATAACCCCACAAAAATAGCAAGAATTTAAACAGACTTTTCGGAGACACGTAATGGGTAGAATCATTGGTATCGATTTAGGTACAACGAATTCATGTGTCGCAGTGTTAGACGGCGACAAACCGCGAGTAATTGAGAACGCGGAAGGCGACCGCACCACGCCTTCTATTATTGCCTACACCAACGACGGCGAAACGCTGGTTGGTCAGTCTGCAAAACGTCAGGCCGTCACCAACCCAGAGAACACCTTGTTCGCTATCAAGCGTCTGATTGGCCGTCGTTTTGAAGACAAAGAAGTGCAGCGCGACATCGACATCATGCCTTACAAAATTGTGAAGGCAGACAATGGCGATGCGTGGGTAGAAGCGAAAGGCGACAAAATGGCGCCGCCGCAGGTTTCTGCCGAAGTGCTGAAGAAAATGAAGAAAACCGCTGAAGACTACTTAGGCGAAGAAGTTACCGGCGCAGTTATTACCGTACCGGCATACTTCAACGACTCTCAGCGTCAGGCCACTAAAGACGCAGGCCGTATCGCCGGTCTGGAAGTAAAACGTATCATTAACGAGCCAACTGCGGCCGCACTGGCCTATGGCATGGACAAGAAAAAAGGCGATAACGTTATCGCAGTCTATGACTTAGGTGGTGGTACGTTCGATATCTCAATCATCGAAATTGATGAAGTAGATGGCGAGCACACCTTTGAAGTACTGGCTACCAACGGTGACACTCACTTAGGTGGTGAAGATTTCGATAACCGCATCATTACTTATCTGGTAGATGAGTTTAAGAAAGACCAGGGCATCGATCTGCGTAAAGATCCACTGGCTATGCAGCGACTGAAAGAAGCCGGTGAGAAAGCGAAAATTGAATTGTCTTCTTCACAGCAAACCGAAGTGAACCTGCCGTACATCACAGCAGATGGTTCAGGTCCTAAGCACCTGGCTATCAAGCTGACCCGTGCGAAGCTGGAATCACTGGTTGAAGACATGGTGAAAAATTCACTGAATCCGGTTAAGCAGGCCCTGGCTGATGCAGATATGTCAGTGAGCGACGTCCACGATATCATTCTGGTGGGCGGTCAAACCCGTATGCCTCTGGTTCAGAAGTATGTGTCAGAGTTCTTCGGCAAAGAGCCACGTAAAGACGTGAACCCGGATGAAGCCGTGGCCGTGGGTGCGGCTATCCAGGGTGGTGTACTGTCTGGTGACGTGAAAGACGTGCTGCTGCTTGACGTAACGCCGCTGTCTCTGGGTATCGAAACCATGGGCGGTGTGATGACCGTGCTGATTGAGAAGAACACCACTATTCCGTCGAAGAAGTCGCAAACCTTCTCTACCGCGGAAGACAACCAGTCTGCGGTTACCGTGCATGTGCTGCAGGGTGAGCGTAAACAGGCGCAGGGCAACAAGTCGCTGGGTCAGTTTAACCTGGAAGGTATTCGTCCGGCAGCCCGTGGTGTACCGCAAATTGAAGTGTCGTTCGATATCGACGCCGACGGTATTCTGCACGTGTCTGCAAAAGACAAAGATACCGGCAAAGAGCAGAAGATCACCATTAAGGCCTCATCTGGTCTGAGCGATGAAGAAGTCGATAAGATGGTTGCTGATGCCGAAGCCAACAAAGAAGCCGATAAGAAGTTTGAAGATCTTATTCAGGCCCGCAACCAGGCTGACGGCATGATCCACGCTACCCGTAAGCAACTGGATGAAGTAGGCGATGCACTGTCTGCAGAAGACAAAGCGCCTATTGAAGAAGCTCTGAGTGCGCTGGAAACAGCGTCGAAAGGCGAAGATAAAGAAGAGATCGAAGCCAAAACACAGGAGCTTATTCAGGTATCCAGCAAACTGATGGAAGCAGCGCAGGCTAACGCGGCACAAGGTGGCGAAGGCGAAGCGCAAGGCGAAGATGCAGCCAAGAAAGCTGACGACGACGTGGTCGACGCTGAATTTGAAGAAGTGAAAGACG
>JBPEWW010000468.1:0-9887 GCA_052032275.1 Alteromonas sp.
GACGTCTACCGGTGCCAGTATCTCAGCTGCGGTGATGCGGTGGAGGGCCGCATCCAGCGACACGGTTTCTGTATCGCAGAGAACCGGCGTGACCGCGAGCGCACGATCACGCGCCTCTTTAAGTGAAAGCCAGGCAGGTGCTGCTACAGACATAATCCATCCCGTTAAGCGTAAAGCAGGGATTATCTATGAAAGCGCGGCTAATGCCAATGCCATTGGCGTGACAAAACCGCCCGCTAAGCGTCTGATGCGCCAATACAAACTGGTGTTAAACTGCGCCTGGGTAGTCAAAGTCCTGGTTGCTTATCCATACTGTCTGATAGGGGCGTAGCTGCAGAAAACCGTTTACATCGTTAATTTGCTCACGGGATATCAGATCTATCCAGTTATCGGTGCCAATCAGGTTAATGTCGGACAACAATACCGACTGCTCTTCGCTGCTGATATTGCTGATACAGAAAACGCCCTGCTTGCGATCCAGGCTTTGTCGCCAATAACCAAAGACCTCATCGCCCAGTTGCAGGGTGAACTGCGTGGCGTTAGGGTGAAATGCCGGCTGTACCTTGCGAATACGAATAAGCTGCGATAACCGCGTCAGCACTTTATGGTGCTGGGAATGTGGCGAGTCCAGCAGGGCTTCCAGTTCACTGTAATCCCAGCGTTTGCGGTTTATCGAGCGGTTTTGTCCGGTATTGGCTACCTTCTCATAATCGTTGGAGGTGCCCAGCAGGCTGTGAATGTAAATGCCAGGTATGCCTTCCATTCCCAGCATGATGGCGTGCGCACAAATGAAGCGTTCGACTTGCCACTTATCCGGCCCGGATGTGGTGCCCTGCATAGCGTCAAACAGGGTGATGTTAATTTCATAGGGCTTTTGCTGGCCATGGTCAGAGGCCCGCCAGGAAATTTTACCGCCAAAGTTTTGCATGGCGTGGACCAGCTCGGAAATTTCATCGTCGCTGAGCAGGCCTTCGGCGGGGCGCAGGCCGATCCCGTCATGGGAAGCGATGAAATTGAAATAGGCCGTGCCATTTTGCGCCGGCGGCATACTCATCATCCAGCTCTTCAGATACCGGCAGTTACCAGTGACCAGGGTATTGACCAGCAACGGCGGCAGTGAAAAGTTGTAAATGGCATGCGCCTCATTGGCGTTGCCGAAATAGGTCAGGTTTTCCCGGTTAGGGATGTTGGTTTCGGTGATCAGCATCACGCTGGGATCGACATGTTCCACCAGCGTGCGAATTAACCGTATGACTTCATGGGTCTGCGCCAGATTAATGCACGAGGTGCCCAGCTTCTTCCATAAAAAGGCCACGGCATCGAGCCGAAAAATACGCGTTCCCTTGTCCAGGTATAATTTGATGATTTCTATAAACGCCAACAGCACCCTGGGGTTGCGAAAATCAAAATCCACCTGATCATGACTGAAGGTACACCAGACATACCGGGTGCCTTGCTGCGTTTCTGTTTCGCGCAGTAACGGGGACACACGGGGGCGGGTGACCATCGACAGATCTTCACTGGGGTCGGCCGTGAAAAAATAATCACTGCCCGGCCCTTCACCTTTTATGAAGTTATCGAACCAGACACTGCGCGATGAACAATGGTTGATGACCAGATCTGTCATCAATCCATATTCGCCAGCGATGCGTTCAATGTCGGACCAGTCACCCAGCGACTCATTGACGCTGGAATAATCAATAACCGAAAACCCATCGTCAGAACTGTAAGGGAAAAAGGGCAGTATGTGCACATTGTTTACCGTATTCTTGCAGTAGGTGTGCAAAAAGCGGAACAGCGTAAACAACGGCCGCTCATGTTCATTAACCACACTATCGCCGTAGGTGATCATGACGATGTCGTTTTCGTCCCAGTAATTGCAGTAGGCCTGCGGAACCACAACATCCTCTTCCTGTTGCAGCCCAATTGCATGGATCAGATCGGTGGCCAGCTGGCCCACCGGCGTCTCCAGTTTTACATCAGCATAGATAGCCTGCAGGTGATGACTGACTTTTTCGTGCAGATGGTTCCAGTGTGTCGTCATGATTTACCCCAGATATTCGGCTGTATCGGCCTCAACGGCTTCCAGAATACGATCCAGGATATCAGGCACCGCGCTGGTGACCCGGTTCCAGCTGGGGATAAATGGTGTTTCCATTGGGTTTTCCAGGAAGCTTTGGCCCGCTTTCATAATGTTTTGTGCAAACATTTCTACGGCTTTTTCTTCCCGGTGAATGTCCAGCGTCAGGCCGTTCATGACCGCATCATTGTGGTAGGTTTCAATAAAGTCGAGTGCAATACGGAAATAGGTTGCCTTCACCGAGCGGAACATCTCATTACTGAAGGTGAAGCCCTGCGTAGCCAGTTTCCGAAAGACCGCTTTGGTAATATCAATCGACATCTTCGACAGGCCACCCTGATCATTATTCAGTGACAGATCCTGGTGTTTATGGTCGTAGACATCAGCAATGTCTGCCTGACATAAGCGATTGTGGCTGTAATTGCGGTGCATTTCAGACAGTACACCTATTTCCAGGCCCCAGTCACTGGGGATACGGATGTCGTTCAGCACGTCCCGACGGAACGAAAACTCTCCGGCCAGCGGGTACCGAAAGCTGTCCATGAATTCCAGGTATTCGTTGTCGCCAATGATGCGCTTGAGGGCCCTTAACAGCGGGGTGACCAAGAGTCGCGACACCCGGCCATTGATCTTACCGTCCGCCACCCGGGCGTAGTAGCCTTTACAAAACTCATAGTTGAACATGGGGTTGGCCACCGGGTAAATCAGGCGGGCCAGCAGATCCCGGTTGTAGGTGACGATATCGCAATCGTGTAAGGCCACCGATTCGGCCCGGTTAGAGGCAAGGACATAGCCCATGCAGTACCAGACGTTGCGTCCTTTACCCATTTCCTTGGGGGCCAGCCCTTTGTCCATCAGTTCTTCATCAATCGCCCGCAAACGGGGACCGTCATTCCATAATATACGGTGATGCTGGGGCAGTTTACCGAAGAACTGTAACGCATGTCGGTATTGCTCTTCGTTCGCACGATCGAGTCCAATCACCACTTCTGACAAGTACGGGACCTGCGTCAGCTCTTTAACAATATTGGGCAGGGCATCCCCTTCCAGCTCAGAGAATAAGGAAGGCAAAATCAGGGCCATAGGACGCTTCTGGGAGAAACGTAGCAGTTCGGCTTCAAGTTCGTCGGTAGGACGATCGGCCAGATTATGCAGCGTAGTGACAACACCGTTTTGATAAAAGTCGGCCATGTAATCTCCTAATGGGTAAGCGTAAGTAATTGAGTGAGCATTTCTGTCCAGCCTTCCGGCCCGGTTAACGTGCTGGTGTACACTCTGTCATTTTTGTTGATGGCAGGGGGAGGGTGGTTGTCCGATGCAATACGCACAGCAATGTCTGCAGCTTCCAGCATCGCTATGTCGTTTTTACCATCCCCTAGGGCAATGGACGTGGTGGGGCTATGTCCCTGCCGCGAGTACTCCTCCATAAACCAGCGCAGTGCCGCTCCCTTATTGGCATCACCGGATATATGGATAAACCGGCCGCCTTCCAGCGGAAAAGCGCCACGGTCGCGCATGGTCGAAATGAAGGCCTGCTTGTCCTCTTCGCTGCCTTTCCATAACACGGGCTCGCCAAACTGGCGCTGTGCTGCGCGGGCGGCAGCCGCCTCATCCAGGCCGGTAGCAGCCTGGATATCCGCAATCGACATGCTGCTGAAATGATCAAACTGACCGGTAAACTGCTGACCGACGCGCTCAAGCAGCTGTAACCAGTGACTTTTGGAAGAAATAAATGATTTGCACCAAAACCCATCCTGCCAGAGCGTGCCGGCGGGTTTTTGTTCAAAGAAGCCGTGAGGAATATACACGGCTGCACCGTTTTCAACGATAAACGGCCCCTCAAGCCCGATGGTTTTGCGTAGTACCAGCATTTCCGCGTACGTTTTGCTGGTGGTCGGAATAACCGGAATATGCGCCTTCGCCAGCGCGGCTAAAGTGGGTCTGGCCGCGTCAAAACTGTAGGTATGGTGGTCCAGTAAGGTGCCATCCATGTCAGTAAATATCACGGTGTTCGCCGCTGTCATGATTCCGCCTTATGTTGCTGAATTATCTGACGGTCTGCGTCCAGATCGAATACCCACTGGCAGCGTTCCGGCACAGTGGCAAAGCCATACTCTGTCAGCCGCTGATAATGCTGGATAAAATGTTTAATCTGCTCATCACTCATGATCCCGCTGCTATCGACAACGCCACTGTTTGCCAGCTTGTGCTCCTGTTCACAGCGCCAGCGATACACATGCCCGAAACCCGGGGCCTTTAACATGCACCAAAGGTCGACGTAGTTAAACAGCGTCTGGTACGCGCCAGCTAACTGAGTATTGACATAACGGCGCCATATGCCAAGCGGATCATGCGTGGCTTCAAGTTCGTTAACCGGCGTGGTGAGTTCACGTTCATGCTGGGGCGGTACGCCCAGACACCAGCCTTCCAGCACAATGATGTCCGGCGGTGCATCTGCAACTGGCCAGTCAGCAACTGGCAGGGGGTTGTCGGTAGCCTTGCTAAAGCGGGGCAGCGGGACGCTGCCGGGCTGCTGTAATTTGGCCAGCGTAGACAGGGCCAGATCAACATTATGGGTTCCCGGGACACCGCGGGTGGTCAGTAATGGATGAATGTTTTGTGCCAGTGCCTGGCGGTCGTGTCTGCTCAGATAAAAGTCGTCCAGCGACAGGATAACCACACGGCAGGCGTGGTGTGCTAACAGCCAGCTACCCAAAAAACTGGCCAGGGTGGACTTACCGGAGCCCTGACAGCCATTAATGCCGACCACAGTGGGAACGCCTGCACGCTTATGGTGCGAATAAATTGCTTCCGCAACCGGAACGAACCATTGTTGTGCAGTGTCAGCGTAGCTTTCAGGTAACTGATGCTGTTCCAGAAAGCGGTTTATGTCCATTTCACTACCTCAATATGCCGGGGATGCACTTATGTAGTGAAGCAGGTTACAACAATTGTGCCAACCTAAAGCAGGCCAGGCGTTGAACAATTACTTACGGGTTGCCACTAACACGGCACGCTGTGGTGCCGGGTACCCCTCAATGGTCTTTGAAAGATCTTCCGGATCCAGAAAATCTTGCAGAGACTGGGAGGTCATCCAGTCGGTAGCACGCTGTTCCTCCAGTGAGGTGACATTGACATCGGCCAGGCGCACGTCGGTAAAGCCTACCCGCTCCAGCCACCGTGTTAGTGCCGCCACACTGGGCAGAAACCACACATTGCGCATTTGTGCGTAGCGTTCGCCTGCCATCAGCACCGTGGTTTCTTCACCCTCAACCACCAGCGTTTCAAGAATAAGCTCACCGCCTTTACGAAGCTGATGTTTGAGCTGGTTTAAAAACGCAATGGGATCTTTGCGGTGATACAGCACACCCATTGAAAACACGGTATCAAACGCATTGAGCGGCTGCATTTGTTCGATGCCTAATGGCAAAAAGTGAATATGCGGGGCACGGATAAAGTGGGCAATAGCGTGGAACTGGATGAAAAACAGTTGCGTGGGGTCGATACCAATCACCCGGCTGGCGCCTTCGCCCAGCATGCGCCACATGTGGTAACCACTGCCACAGCCGACATCCAGCACTGTGCGATCGGTAAGATCACTGATGTGAGGTTGCACCCGGTCCCATTTCCAGTCTGACCGCCACTCGGTATCAATATGAATGCCGTGCAGGTGGTAAGGGCCTTTACGCCAGGGCATGAACTGTTTCATAAGACCCTGGATCTGCGCCTGGGTATAATCAGTGATATCGGCATCTGAACCAATCCTCACCCCGTTTTTCAGGTTCACGTCAGACGGTGTGGTGTCTGGTAGCTTGCTAAGCAGGCGGCACCATTTGTCGAACTCACCGTGGCGGCCATGCTGGTCCCACTCCCGGATCTGGGCGGGCAGCGTTTCCAGCCAGTGGGCGAGGGGACTGGTGAGGAGTGACTGGTAACAATCGTGAAACCAGGTTTCAGCCAGCTTATTCATGGGTTACTCCTGAGGGGCTTTGATGGCGACTAATGACGTGAAGTTGTAGCATTTAAACCACATCACAACATCACTGAAACCCACGCCACGTAAGCGAGCCTCGTGTTCGCCGAAGGTGTCGGTCAGCATAACCTTTTCAAGGGCGGCACGTTTCTGGCTCACTTCCAGCTCGCTATAGCCATTGTTACGTTTAAACTGGTGATGTAAATCGACAAGCAATTCATTGCCGGCGGTGGACGGATGACGGATTTTCTCTGACAGCACCAGGATCCCACCGGGCAGCAAGCCATCAAAGATCCGCTGTAATAACGCTTCACGATCAGCGGGGGGAATAAACTGCAGGGTAAAGTTCATTACCACCATCGACGCGTTTTCAATAACCGTGTGCTGTGCGCTTTGGCAGCGCACTGACACCGGGTTGGGCAGGCTGAAACTGTCGATAATGCGCTGGCACCGGCTGATCATGGCATCGGAATTATCAATGCCGATAATTTCGCAGGGGGTTTGTGCGGTAGCCCGCGCCACGGCGAGGCTGGCGGCGCCCAGTGAACAGCCCAGATCGTATACTCGGGTGGCCGGCTGAACCGTTCTGGCGGCCAGCTCGCCAATGGTGCTGATAATCGACTGATAACCAGGCACCGAGCGCTGGATCATATCAGGGAAAACTTCCGCAACGGTTTCATCGAAGCGGAAATCGTCAACTTTGTTGAGCGGTGAGGCAAAGAGGTTATCAGATTTATCCACGGTCATCCCTTAAAGCTGCTTAAGGCGACGATTTTACCTGCTTTACTCAGAAAGCCAAATAATGCGGTGATTTCGGTGAAAAATCCCTCGTATAGTAGGGATTTGACTTTCCCTAATTAGCCTAAAGTATTACTCTTATGGTACGAGCGAAAAAGGAAGCAGTTAGTCATTATGACACGAATATTAGTTGCAGATGATCACCCGCTGTTCAGGGAAGCGTTGTCGGGCGCATTACTGCCGTTTTTTGATGATGCGCAGATTGACGAAGCCGGGAGTCTGGAAGAAGCATTACAGGCGTTGGCCGTAAACAGTGCCGATTTAATCCTGCTGGACTTAAACATGCCAGGCGGTGAGTATTTTAATGGCCTGATCACTATCAAGGAAACCTATCCTGACATTCCCGTTGCCGTGATATCAGCAGCTGAGAGTATCGAGGTGGTGGCGCAGGTAATGAGCCTGGGTGCACAGGGCTTTATCCCGAAATCCACGCCGACCAAAGACATTGCTCAGGCCATTGTGACGATACGCGCCGGCAAGACCTGGCTGCCGGACGGCATGCAGGAAGAGCTGGACGAAGTGGACGATGAGCTGAAATTCCTGCTGCAGCGTTTTCGCGAGCTTACCCCGAAACAAATACAGGTACTCACGTATTTACGCGCTGGGTTAATGAATAAGCAAATTGCCCATGAGATGAATGTCACTGAAGCGACGATCAAAGCGCATATCAGTGCCATTTTACGTAAACTGGAAATTAACACCCGCACCCAGGCGGTGTTGTTAATGGACAGACTGCAGGTTAGTTAACATGCTGAATCCAGCGTTGCCGGCAGGGGAGCTTCACCGGCACCTGGATGGTAACATCCGGCCCGCCACTATCTGGTCGCTGGCCCACAAGCACAAGATTCCACTGGGTGTCAGCAGTGAACAGGAGCTTATCGATAAAGTGCTGATTAAAGGGCGCACCTCAGATTTGATGGCCTTTATCGATAAACTGGAATACGGGGTCTCGGTACTGGCCGACCCACAGGACTGTTATCAGATTGCCTTGGAAAATGTGGCAGATGCCGCCCGTGAGCAACTTGATTTCATTGAGCTGCGCTTTTCTCCTTACTTTATGTCACGCGCATTCAAGCTGCCGCTGGACGCAGTGGTGGAGGCGGTATGTGCTGGTGTTGAGGCCGGACGCCAACGCTACGGGGTAGAAGTGGGGCTGCTGGGCATCTTAAGTCGTACATTCGGCGTTGCGGCCTGTGAAGCGGAACTCGATAGTTTACTGACCCAGGCGGATGCGTTGTGCGGCCTTGATTTAGCCGGGGATGAAGCCGGTTACCCTGCCACCCACTTTAAACAACTATTTACCCGCGCCCGGGATGCGGGCTGGAAGGTTACTGCGCACGCCGGTGAAGCGGCAGGCCCTGAGAGTGTCTGGCAGGCCATTCGTGAGCTTGGCGCTGCACGTATCGGCCACGGTGTGGCCGCCATCCGGGATCCCGCGCTTATGACGTATCTGGCAGAACACCAGATAGGCATTGAGTCCTGTCCGACCTCCAATTTCCAGACTGGCAGTATGACTGACACCGCCAACCATCCCCTAAAGACGTTTTTAGAGCATGGTATTCAGGTCACCCTGAATACCGACGATCCAGGGATCTCAGCTATTACACTGGCTGATGAATACCGGGTAGCGTCGGAGGTCATCGGGCTGAGTCAGGCACAACTGGATCTTGTACAGCGCAATTCTCTGGCACAATCGTTTATTGCCGATAGCGCGAAAGCCAGGCTGGGCAAGCGATATGGCGTGTGATATTGCCTGGATGCCTGGGTTCACCGGGCAGCATGGCTCTAGCCTTCCGGCATATCCTCAAATAACATCCCGGCGCCCTTGTCAGGAATGATGTCAAAATAGCGGTGCTGATTTTTTGTCTTGCCTTTGGTCAGGTAGACAACCCAGTACTCTACATGTGGCGCACTGGTGTCGCTGACAAAGGCGACGCCCATTTCATCCTGCTCCCGGTAGAAAGGCAACCGCCCCAGCAGATGATCGGCGTGATCCCTGGACTTTTTGAATGACCGCCACACTTTTTCCACCGTGGCATACCCACCGGCGATCGCCTCCACCTGGTTACTCAGGGCACTGCCATAATAGTCAGGCAACTCGAAGCCGGCGTTGCGTAACCGCGAATTAGGACTGCCATCCAGGTTATGGAATACCATCCCGCGTTTGGCCATGAGGTGAGCTTTTTCTTCAGCCAGTGCCTGTAACAAGCCGTTACAGCGTATTTCTGTGCGCTGCTGGCGCGGGTCAGTTATTATCGCCAGGGCCAGTTGTTGCGCCTGCTCCGTGGAGCCACACAATGATATATCGGTCGGTTGCACGGCGGCTTCGGCCCGCGTGATGAGCAGTAACAGCAGACCAGCACAGCACCAATGGCAGTTTTTCATGTCGGCACAACTCTCATGGCATCAGACCCGCGAGGCGGGTACCCCTGCACTGTGCAGCGTCATCAGCCTGTTCGCCAGCCTCCACCACGCCGAGGTGGCGCAGCCAGTGGCTGGGCGATGCAAATCGGACACTACGGAGCACAGACTGCAATCGTATGCAACGTCTTAATACTTACTATCAGATACGATCGCACCTATTATATTGTTTACTATTCAGTCACCGGCTGATGCTGTGGTTATGGCCCAGCGCTGGACAAAAACAAGAGACCATCCAATGAATAAAACCTTATTGCCCGGTTTAATGATGCTGGCGTTCACCCAGGCCACGGTGGCAACCGAGTACCTCACGTTTTTTCTGGGGGGGCAGTCAAACATGGACGGCTATGGCTATGTGTCTGAGTTACCACACGCCCTGAAGAATGAGCAAAACATCATGATATTTCACGGCAATGGCGTTTTCGATAACCAAGCCCACGGAGGGCTGGGCCAGTGGACACGGTTACGGCCAGGTCACGGGACCGGCTTTAGCTCAGATGGTGTCACCAATACGTATTCTGACCGGTTCGGCGCGGAACTGAGCTTTGCTGCGACCCTCGCTGCGCAGCTGCCTGACCAAAAGATAGCGCTAATTAAGTATGCGGTGGGGGGTAC
>JBPEWW010000469.1:0-10166 GCA_052032275.1 Alteromonas sp.
TGATCCATAGTGACTCCCCCGAATCTCTTGCCTGCTGCATTGAAGCCATCGCGCTGGCTAAACGTCACCCCGCTGCCTCAGCGGGTGAGTTACACTCGTTGCTGGCGCAACAAGGGTATGCCGAGCCGGTGATATCTCAGGTGGCTATGCCGGCGCCCCCTGGCGCAGAACGCAGCAGTCAGCCAGCCTGACACAGACTACGGCACAAGGTAGCCTGCAGCCGGTGTCAGCCTGCTGCAGTTCGTTGCATAAACCGGAACAAACAGGGGGTGAGTCACCTTCTCATCACCCTGGGTTCTTTACCCCCAGACTTTTTAGGCAAACCAAATTAAATCTGTTAGGCTGACAGCATTATGTTGCCACGCCCGTATTTCCTGGCATTACTTACCTTGCGTGCAACCCATTCACCTTTATACAAGGTCGCTTTACTTTAATTCAGGGTAAGGCCTCAGCAGGAACACCAATGATAAGGTCGGCAGAAAGCGATATCAGGACGATCCAGTCTATAGATGCCATTCCCCATATTATGCGAATGCTCTCCAATGCCACAGGGTTACGTTTTTTGTGTGTCGCCAGAGTCACAGAAGATAACTGGACAATGTGTGCAGTGCTGGATGAGGCAAATTTTAATCTGCAAGTGGGCGATGAGCTGGATATCAAGACCACCTTTTGTAGTCAGGTAATGCAGACCTCAAAAGCCATTGTCATTGAAAAAGCCTCAACCGATGACATCTACAGCGCAAGCGAAATACCCCGGATGTATGGGTTTGAGAGTTATTTTTCCTATCCGATTTATAATGAGAATAACGAATTTTTTGGGACTATCTGTGGACTGGACCCCCGTCCGCTGTCGTTGAAAACCGCCACGATCCAGGAGCAGATCGCCTCGTTCGCCGAGCTTATCTCCCGTCAGCTGGCAACGCACGACCGGCTGAACCATGCCGAGGCGGCATTAGGGGACGAGCAGGCCGCGGCTAAATTACGTGAGCAATACATTGCAATTTTAGGTCATGATTTACGTACCCCCCTGTCGTCACTGAAAATGGGCATTGATTTCCTCAAAGATGAAATCACCGACCCCACGGCACTCACCGTACTGGAACGCATGGATCGCAGCAGTCATCGTATGACCCGGTTACTCAGCGATGTGATGGACTTCACCCACGGCCAGATGGGAAAAGGGATCCCGCTGCACGTAAAAAACGTGACGAACCTGGATACACTGCTTACTCACACCGTGGCTGAACTGGCCGGGCTGCACCCCGAAACCGAGGTCTGCGCAGACATCCACATTGACGGCACCCAGTATTGCGACCCGGACCGGCTGTGCCAGTTGTTGTCAAACCTGTTAGTTAACGCGCTGCTGCACGGTGACAGCACCCGGCCGGTGCGTGTCATGGCCAGGGCAGACAGCAGTGAATTAATTATTCAGGTGACTAACGGCGGTAAAGCCATCCCGCAAGATGTGCAGGCCAAGCTGTTCCAGCCGTTCTGGCGCAAAGAAAGCAGCGAAGAAAAAACCGGTCTTGGGCTCGGCCTGTTTATTGCGTCGCAGATTGCGCAGGCGCACCGGGGAAAACTGGATGTGCATTCCACCGATGAGCAAACTGCATTTACCTTCACCGCAGCCATGTAGTGGGGTGAATAGGGTAACCCATGCCCGGGCGTGCAGCGGGTATAACCGGCGCGCCTGCGTATTTACCTCATCAGCCTGTTCGTCGGCGTGTAATACTTCCATTACAGCTGATTGGCGGCGCCAATCAATTACCTGACAGACGGGTCGTGATAAGATACGCGCGAATTTTATCTTATGACACCGGAGGGCAGGCATGTCTACATATCCAATCGGTACACCCGGCACCCCATGGGGCGAAACAGAAAAAGCACAGTGGCTGGCGCAGCAAAAGGTCGTGCGCAGTTATCAGGACGAAGTGCTGGCCAGGCTAACGGCTATCCCGGCAGGCTTTGAGCTAAAGCAGTACGGGGCGCTGCCTTATGATGAAAGTCGTTATCCGCTGAATGCGGTAGTGCCCACCACGTTTGCAGACAACGTGCCCAATATTCTGGTAACCGGTGGGGTTCATGGCTATGAAACCAGCGGTGTGCAGGGGGCGCTGAAGTTTATCAATACTGCATTGGCAGGCTATCGGGAAACTGCCAATGTGGTGGTGGTGCCCTGTGTCAGCCCGTGGGGATATGAAACCATTAACCGCTGGAATCCCATGGCCATGGATCCGAACCGGTCGTTCTTCGCCGACTCCCCGGCGCCGGAGTCGGCACAAATTATGGCCTTCGTGAAATCTCTCGGGATCACATTTGACATGCACATTGACCTGCATGAAACCACCGACACCGATAACTCAGAATTTCGCCCGGCACTGGCCGCACGTGACGGCGTCACGCATGACAACTGGAATATTCCTGACGGCTTCTACCTGGTTGCAGATACACCCAAGCCGGTGATCGGGTTTCAGGAAGCCATCATTGAGAAAGTCAGAACCATCACACATATCGCTCCGCCTGACGAGAATGGCAAAATCATTGGTGCTGAGGTGGTCAGTGAAGGCGTCATTTGCTACGACAAATCTTCCCTGCACCTGTGTGGCGGCATGACCGGCGCTAAGTATGTGTCCACAACCGAAGTCTATCCCGACTCCGCCAACGCCACCCCTGAGAACTGCAATGATGCGCAGGTCGCTGCTGTGACGGCGGCTATCGACTACGTGTGTCAGCAATAATGAAAATAGACGCTTGAACGTATAGACGTCTAAATGTATATTGGCCTCTGTTCAGGAGGCCCTATGTTTCACGTTCAAGCGTTAATTTTCGCCGGTAACCGGCAACAGCTGATCTGCCAGCACTGTGAGTCTGAAGCAGCGTTCTTTGCGCAGCTTCAGGCCCTGTTTGGCGTGTATGTGTGTCTGTGGTATGAGACGCGAGCTGCGGTTACCGACAGTATGACCGGTGACGCTACCGGCAGGATCCGGCATGCCGTTACCTGAACAATCACCCTGTACCGGTGTGTGTCAACTGAACGATCACGCTGTTTGCACCGGGTGTTATCGTACCCTCGACGATATCGTTCACTGGCGCAATTATTCTGAGGCCGCACGCCGTGAGGCCGTGGCGCACAGCGAGCGGCGCAAATCTGCGGCACAGCGGCCCGGATGTGCGCTGAAGTAGTTGGTTGCCGCCCCGCAGATTTGCTACACTTGCGCGCCATTTATCCAACCCTCTGAACACGCGGACACTACCCCTGATGAGTAACATTATGCTGGCGCCGATGGAAGGCGTGGTGGACTATCTGATGCGCGATATGCTGACTCAGGTTGGCGGGTTCGATCGCTGTGTGACCGAGTTTGTTCGGGTGGTCGATCAGAAACTGCCGAAGCGGACATTTTATCGCCTGTGCCCGGAGCTTCAGCACGGCGGTAAGACCGCGGCGGGCGTCCCTGTGCGTGTGCAGTTGCTAGGACAGCATCCCGAGTGGCTGGCTGAAAATGCCGTCACTGCAGTAGAACTGGGCTCGCCCGGAATCGATCTCAATTTTGGCTGTCCGGCGAAAACGGTGAATAAAAGCAAAGGGGGGGCGGTGTTACTGAAAGAGACCGATACCCTCTATCGGATCGTGCGCGCCGTCCGCGAGGCCGTTCCTGCCGATATTCCGGTCAGTGCCAAAATTCGTCTGGGTTTTGAGGACAAAACACTGGCCATCGACAATGCCCTGGCCATCGCCGATGCCGGTGCCGACGAGCTGGTCGTGCACGCCCGCACCAAAACGGAGGGGTACAAGCCACCGGCTTACTGGGAGTATATTGCCCGGATCCGCCAGCATATTACGATTCCGGTGATTGCCAATGGTGAAATCTGGAGTGAAGCAGACGGCAAACGGTGTCAGCAGGAGTCTGATTGCGCCGACCTGATGATTGGACGTGGCGCGCTGGCCTTGCCCAATCTGGCCCGCTGTATTCGTTTCGGTGAAGCCCCGATGCCGTGGCCAGAGGTCGCCGACCTGCTTATCCGCTATTCGGGCTATGAAGTTTTCGGTGACAAAGGCCGCTATTATCCCAACCGCATCAAGCAATGGTGCGGCTACCTGCGTCGTCAGTACCCGCAGGCTGAAATTTTGTTTAATGATATCCGACGCTTAACCGACGCACAGGCCATTGTTGAGGTACTGGCCCGCCAGTCCTCGCAGAACCACGTCGCTTAACCTCACCAGCGCTTGTCGGGCGCCATGAATTTCGTTAGGTTATTTCTGATAGTCCATTGACGTAACACATCGCGCCGGTCACGCCGGTGCTATAACGATAACTAACGTAACGGTATTTTCATGAATCACTCAGCTTCACGCATGGCGTTGGCGTGCCTGCTTTCTGTGGCACTGACAGGTTGCGGAACCGGTCAGGGCGACAAGGAAGAGCAGGCAGCCAAGGTTGCTATCGATCCCAACCCTTATCCCAGCACTTACACGCCGATTGCCGGCGAGACCACGGTCATTACCAATGCCACTGTGCTTGACGGGGTGGGCAATAAATACGACAACGCCATGGTGCATTTTGCCGATGGCAAAATTGTGGCGGTGGGAGAGAATCTGGAGGTGCCCGAGGGTGCCACCGTCATTGATGCCGAGGGCCAGTGGGTCACGCCGGGGATCATTGATAACCACAGTCACCTTGGTGTGTATCCTTCGCCCGCGACCCGTTCACACAGCGACGGCAATGAGATCACCAATCCGGTGACGGCCGAAGTCTGGGCGGAACACTCCGTATGGCCGCAGGACCCAGGGTTTGGCCGCGCGCTGGCCGGCGGCGTCACTACGCTGCAAATTCTGCCCGGTTCAGCCAATTTGTTTGGTGGTCGCTCGGTGGTGCTGAAGAACGTGCCAGACCGTACCATGCAGGACATGAAATTTCCCGATGCCCCTTATGGTATGAAAATGGCCTGCGGTGAAAACCCCAAGCGGGTGTATGGCGAAAAAGGCGGCCCGTCTACCCGCATGGGGAATGTGGCCGGTTACCGACAGGCGTGGTCAGACGCGCAGGATTATATTCGTCAGTGGGAACGCTACGAAAAAGAATACGAAGACGGTAAAAACCCGAAAGCTCCCAAGCGGGATCTGCAACTGGAAACCCTGGCCGGGGTGCTGAAGGGTGACATTCTGGTGCACATGCACTGTTACCGGGCTGATGAAATGACGGTGATGATGGATGTGATGCAGGAGTTTGATTATCAGATTGGCACCTTCCACCACGCCGTGGAGTCATACAAAATTGCCGATAAGCTGAAAGCGAACAACGTGTGTTCAGCGATGTGGGCCGACTGGTGGGGCTTCAAACTGGAAGCGTATGACGGGATCCGTGAAAATATACCGGCGGTGCATGATGCCGGGGCGTGTGCCATTGTGCACTCAGACAGCGATCTGGGGATCCAGCGCCTGAATCAGGAAGCCGCGAAAGCCTGGTCTGACGGTAAACGGGCCGGTCTGGATATCCCGATGGCGGAAGCCTGGCAGTGGCTGTCTGCCAACCCGGCGAAGTCGTTGGGTGTGTTTGATAAAACCGGCTCACTGGAAGCGGGCAAGCAGGCTGATCTGGTGCTGTGGAATGGCAATCCGTTCTCTACGTATACCAAAGCGGCACGGGTTTATATTGACGGCGGTCTGGCATACTCGCTGGACGATGAGCAGAGCTGGCCGGTGAGCGATTTCGAGTTGGGACAGGTTGGCGAAGGAGACGTAAAATGAATAAATTAGCAGTACTGATCACCGCCAGTCTGCTGTCAGCCCCCGTGCTGGCAGAAAAAGTGGCCATTTCCGGCGGTAAAATCTTTACCCTGGCTGAGCAGGGCACACTGGAGTCAGGGACCGTGTTAATGACCGACGGCACCATTGACCGGGTCATTACCGGCACAGATGTGCCCGACGGTTATCGGGTCGTAGATGCCAGTGGTAAGGTGGTAACGCCTGGCCTGGTCGGCTCCATGACCTCACTGGGGCTGGTGGAAGTGTCCTCGTCGGCCGGAGTGGTTGACTCGTCGGTAGAAAGTACCCCCATTACGCGCACCGGCGCTGCACTGGATGTGTCCTATGCAGTGAATCCGGACTCCTCATTGCTGGGCGTGACCCGCATTGAAGGCATGACCGCCGCCGGCACCTCGGTGACCTACACCGACCATCTGTTCTACGGACAGGGCGCAGTGATCACCTTAAGCGGTGACGCCCCGGTACTTAAGCCGCGCGCCTTTATGGTGGTGAATGTGGGGGAACAGGGGGCCGACGGTACGGGGGGCACCCGCGCCGCGCTGTGGGTGACACTTGAAAATGCCCTGGCCGAAGCAGCTGCAGCCAGCGCCGACCTGGCGCCAACCCAGGACTGGGACGGCCTGAATACCCGTGCGGATGTGAAAGCTCTCAAAGCCGTACTGTCCGGGGAAATGCCGTTAATCATGGAAGCGGATCGCGCCGCAGACATCCGTCAGGTTATTGCGTTTAAAAAGCGTCACAGCAACATTGATGTGGTGCTGATGCATGGCGTCGAGGCCTGGCGGGTAGCCCCTGAACTGGCCGAGGCGGACATCCCGGTTATTCTTGATCCGGAGTACAATTTGCCGGGCGGCTTTGATCAGATGGGGGCCACGCTGGCGAATGCCGCGCGCCTGGAAGCTGCCGGAGTCACGGTCGCGGTGGGGATGGACACCCATAATATTCGTCTGGCTACCCAGCATGCGGGGAACGCGGTCGCCAACGGGCTATCGTATGAAGGCGGCCTGGCCAGCCTCACGCGGGCGCCAGCTGCGATCCTGGGTGTCGATGATCAGCTGGGCTCGTTGCAAGCGGGCAAACGCGCCGATGTAGTGATTTGGAGCGGGGATCCGCTGGAAGTCACTCAGGTGGCGGAGCAGGTGTTCATTAACGGGCAAGCGATAGAAATGCGCTCACGGCAGACCCGCTTGCGGGACCGCTATCTGGCAGTACAGGATGAGCAGGCCAGCCGGCCCACCCATTATGTACGCCCGGAGTAAGCCGGCTAACGCACTGTCGTAAAGCAGCCGCTAAAAAAGAAAAACCGGCGGGATGTCTCCGCCGGTTTTTTTGTGTCCGCTGTATGAGCTTAACCATCACACCGTTAACGGCGCTGACAGCAGCTGCTACACGAAGGTGTCTATCTGACCGCCAATCCGTGCGCTGGGGTCTGGCGCCTGCGCAGCCTGCGCCTGTGCCGGGGTCGCACTGGTATCCGGCGGCGAGGCTAATTCGGCTGACTCACGCGGTTGCTGCTGCGCCGCGGGCCCCTGCGTAGTGGCAGGTGGCAGTGGGTTACTACCAGATATTTCCATCTGTTTCCTCCAGAGTAAATTCCCTAAGTGTAGAAGAGGTTCACTAAAAGGCAATTAATCCGCGGGGAGGATCAGTGGCTTAAGAGTGGTATTCATCCATTCAGCAATCTGCGGCTGCGCTGCTGCATTCGGGTGAATTTTATCCCGTTGCATCAATGTCGGGTCTAACGCAATGGCCTCTAAGAAAAAGGGCACCAGCACCACATTCTGTTCCGCAGCTACCTCATCAAATACCTGGGAAAACATATCCGTATAGCGTTTGCCATAGTTGGTGGGAATTTGCATATCCTGCAACAGCACCGTGGCATCAGACGCCCTGGCAAGTGTAATCATTTGTGTCAGGTTTGCTTTCAGCTTGGCCACCGGGTGCCCCTGCAGTCCATCGTTGCCGCCCAGCTCAATCAGTACGTGACTGGGGTTATGTTGCTCGAGCAGACGGGGCAGGCGGGCGAGCCCGCCATCGGAGGTTTCTCCGCTTATCGCAGCATTCACCACGTCAATCGGAACCTTGTCGTCACGCCAGATATTTTGTAACAAACTAACCCAGCCCTGATGTTGCTTCAGGCCATAGGCAGCGCTTAGGCTATCCCCTAAGACCAGTAGCCGATAAGCTGCGGTGTCTGCCTGTGTGGGCGGGGGCTGCGCCTGATCTGAAAGCGCTGACCATGGTATTAATAGGAAAACCAAAGCCACGAGAATGTGACGGCGACGTTGGAAAACAGACACGAGAGTACCGACTCCTTTATGATTACTACGAAAGATATAACTAAAACCGTAACTACGAGTGAAGGTCAGTTGCAGATCCTTCAGCCAATTTCATTCCAAGTCAAGGACGGTGAGTCGATTGCCATTGTCGGTGCGTCGGGGTCAGGCAAATCAACGTTACTTAGCCTGCTGGCCGGCCTGGATCAGGTGACCAGCGGTGAAATATACCTCGACGACGAGCCGTTGCATGATCTCGACGAAGAGGCGCGTGCGCAGCTGCGTGGAGCCAAGGTGGGCTTTATTTTCCAGAGCTTTATGCTGGCCCAGAGCCTGACCGCACTGGAAAATATTATGTTACCGGCGGAGATCGCCGGGCTGCCGGATGCCCGCAAACGCGCGCAGGCGATCCTGGATGATGTGGGGCTGGCACACCGCGCGCACCATTATCCCAACCAGTTATCCGGCGGTGAACAGCAGCGGGTGGCAATTGCCCGGGCATTCATCGGTCAGCCTAAAATTTTGTTTGCCGATGAACCCACCGGTAACCTGGATGAAGCAAACAGCCATAAAGTGGAAGCATTGCTGTTTAAGCTTAACCGCGACGTCGGTACCACCTTAGTGCTGGTGACCCATGATACCGCGCTGGCCAAACAGTGTGATCGTCAGCTGGTGATGCAGGGCGGGACCCTCTCTGAGCCTGCACGCACCAGTGACTCGCTGTCGCGGGAGGCCGGCTAATGTCCACGGTGTTCAGTCTGGCGTGGCGACTGTTTCGCCATGAAGCACGGCGAGGCGAACTTACCATCATCCTGCTGGCCATTGTGTTGTCAGTGGGGGCGGTGCTATCGCTGTCACTCTTCAGTGAACGCTTGCAGGGCGCACTGCAGGAGCGTTCGGCAAGTTTTCTGGCTGCCGATACCCAGTTACGCTCGCGGGATCCGGCAGACAGCGCCTGGCTTGAGAAAGCCGCTGAATTTGAGCTGGCCATGGCCCAACGGGTGAGTACCCGGTCGATGGCGTTTGGCGAACAAAACATGTCGCTGGTAGATTTGCGGGCGGTCAATGACGCCTATCCGCTGAAAGGCCAGGTCACCATCGCCGATGCCCCGTTTGGCACCGAATCAGTGACAGACACCCTGCCGCAACCCGGCGAAGCCTGGCTGGACTCGCGGCTGTTTCAGACCCTCGATGTGGCGCTGGGTGACACGGTGTACATTGGCGACGCCAGTCTGACCATTGCCGGGGTGGTCTCCGAGATCCCGGATGCCGGCTTCAGTCTGTTTTCAACCGAGCCCATTGTGCTGATGCGCCTGGAAGATTTACCGGCCACCAATGTGGCGGGGCCAGGCAGCCGGGTCAGTTATGTCAATTATTTTGCCGGCGAGGAGGCGCAACTGGCGGCCTACTACGACTGGCTGCGTCCGCAGCTGAATGACGAGGTGCATCGCTGGCGGGCGGTGTCTGATGATGACTCACCCATCGGCCGCTCAGTAGCCCGAGCGGAGCGCTATTTTCTTTTAGCCAGTCTGCTGGCCATCATTCTGGCGGCCGTCTCCATTGCCGTGGCGGCCCAGCGATACAGTCAGCGTCATTTCGATCCTGTGGCTATCATGAAGACACTGGGCGCGTCCGGGCCCATGATCCGCAAGATCTATGTATTGCAAATTCTGTTTATCACGGTACTGGGGATCATTCTGGGCCTGATTATCGGGGTGACCATTCAGCAGGCGGTGGTCTGGGCGTTAGCTGACAAAGTCGATGTCACCCTGTCGGTATGGCATTGGCGGCCGGTGATCATTGCAGTATTCACCGGGGCCATTTGTGCGCTGTTGTTCTCACTGTATCCGTTGCTACGGTTATTTTCGGTGCCGCCGTTGCGGGTGTTGCGCCGGGACATTGATTCCACTGTCAGCAGCCGGACCCTGCAGTTTGGAGCGTCGGGCAGTGCGGTATTTTTGCTGATGTGGGCCTACAGCCAGGACTTTACCATCAGTGCGATTTTATTCGCCTCCGGCGTGGTGCTGGTGGCCGGTCTGCTGGTGATGACCTATGGGCTGATCCTGCTGGGCCGGAAGCTGGGCAGTGGCAGCATGGGGCCCTGGCAGCTGGCGTGGGCCCGTATT
>JBPEWW010000047.1:0-4906 GCA_052032275.1 Alteromonas sp.
CAGGCCCGTGCGAAAATTCACCTGGGTGATCATGAGTACCGCAATGTCATCAGATAGCGATTCGCACAGGGTCTGCTCATCAAGTAATCGCAGCGCGTGTTTACCACCTAACTGCGCGATGAGTCCCTCTGCGGTATAAATATCTGTCGGGAAATTATCTGCGGTGGTGGCAATCACGTGACGGTCGGGGCGCATTTTCAGCGCTGCACTCAGCAATTTAAACAGGTTTACCGAGATCGAATCGCAGCATACCAGTTGGCCCTCAGCTGCGCCCAGTAAGCCAGCCAGTTTGTGACCGACTCGGTGTGGCAGGTCTATCCAGTTATGCTGATTCCATGAAGTGATGAGGCCGTCGCCCCATTGCGATTCAACCACCTCAGTGGCCCGCCTGCGCGCAGCATGCGGCAATGCGCCCAGCGAGTTGCCATCCAGATAAATTACACCGTCCGGCAGATAAAACTCGCTTTTTTTATGCGCCAGCGGATCTGCCTGATCCTGGTCGCGTGCCTGTACTGTTATAGAATTCATACGCTACTGAATAACCTGCTTATAAAAAAGTGAAAATGCCGGTGACTGCGGGTACAGCCAGTCGAAATGGCCGGCGCCCTCAACCAGCTCTGTATGCACACCTGGTACGCTGGCCTGGCTAAGCGGCACAATAGTATCTGCCGCGCCCTGCAGCAAGGTGACCTTACTGTTGATTTGGCTAAAATCGGGCTGCGCCTGACGATACGCGCTGGCCTGCTGCTGTGGGCTGCCGCCCATAAAGGTCGGGGTGGCCTTTTGACAACTGTTCGTGCCCTCAGCATACGCTGTGATATCGGTAATGGCAGCCAGCCCGATAACCTGATCGGTTTTCAGGCTGGTTTCACCGGCGGTGAGCAGCGCCAGATGCCCACCGGCGGAGTGACCCGCCATGACCACCCTGTCAGGCCGGCCGCTCTGGTTGAAATGGCTGTCCAGCCAGTCGAGCGCAGCCACTACGTCATGCTTGGTACCGGGCCAGCCTCCGCCAGCGTCCCCGGTGCGCCGGTACTCAATTCCATAAACATCAATGCCGGCATCCGCCAGATGGGTCATCCAGCCTTTACTGTGCGCAATGTCATACGCCTGCAGCCAGCACCCGCCATGCACAAATATTAGCGCCGTCCGGGCCGGCTGTGACGCGGCATAATAGTGAATAACCTGTAACGGTGACTCGCCATACGGGAACACCGAGGTTGCAGACCGCGCGGGGACATCCACCACCTGCTGGTAACTGACCCCCTGCTCCGGGGGGACGGACACACAACCAAACTGACCGGCCACCACCAACAGCCAGCATGCAACTCGCTTCATATCCCTCTCCTTCCCGTTCACAAAAAAATGGCACCCGAAGGTGCCATTGTGCGTAACATCACCCAAAATGCCCAGCAGAATTCGGCCTAAAGCATTTCCACCGCGACGGCTACCCCTTCGCCGCCGCCAATACACAGCGTGGCCACACCTTTGCGCTTGCCTTCTTTGTTCAGGGCATGCAGCAACGTGACCAGGATCCGGGCACCGGAGGCGCCAATAGGATGGCCCAGTGCACACGCGCCGCCATGGATGTTCACCTTGCTTTCGTCCAGACCCAGCTTGCGGATGGCCAGCATGGTGACCATGGCAAACGCTTCGTTGATTTCGAACAGGTCAACCTCGTCTTTACTCCAGCCGGCCTTCTCCAGCACTTTTTCTACCGCGCCAACCGGCGCCACGGTAAAGTTTTCCGGCTCAATGGAATGTGTTGCGTGGGCGACGATCCTGGCCAGCGGGGTCAGCCCCTGGTCAGCCGCCTTCGACTCACTCATCACCAGCAAGGCCGCGGCACCGTCAGAAATGGAGCTGGAATTGGCGGCGGTGACCGTGCCGTCTTTCTTAAAGGCGGGGCGCAGGCTGGGGATTTTCTCAGGACGGGCAGAACCCGGTCCTTCATCCGTGTCGACAATCACATCACCTTTGCGACCGGAAATAGTCACCGAAACAATTTCATTGCTGAATGCGCCACTGTTAATTGCTTCGCTGGCTTTTGAGAGAGAGCTAAGTGCAAACTCATCCATCTGACTGCGGGTGATCCCCTCATCGTCAGCGGTATCCTGGGCAAAACAGCCCATGGCCTTACCGTCATAGGCGTTTTCCAGTCCGTCCAGCATCATATGATCAAGCACCTGACCATGCCCCATACGGTACCCGGAGCGCGCTTTGGGCAGCATGTAAGGTGCATTACTCATGCTTTCCATGCCACCGGCGATAACGGTATCGGCACTGCCTGCTTTTATCAAATCGTGCGCCAGCATCACGGCTTTCAGACCTGAACCACACACTTTATTAATGGTGGTCACGCCGGCACTGAGTGGCAACTCAGCTTTCAATGAGGCTTGCCTGGCCGGTGACTGCCCCAGCCCGGCCGGCAAAACACAGCCCATGATCACTTCATCTACCTGGCTGACATCAAAGTTATCACAGGCCGACCGGATGGCGACCGCGCCAAGCTCGGTGGCTGGCACGCCTGCCAGGCTGCCGTTGAAGCCCCCCATGGGGGTCCGTTTTGCCGCTACAATCACTACCGCTTCATTACTCATACTCTTCTGCCTCTGTTCGTCGCTGTTTACGCTGCATTAGCTTACTGTGCGTATACAAAATTAAACACAATACTTTGGTGGTACCGTTCCATTCGCCCGCCGATACGTTGACGTTAGCAAAATGTTACTTTACCTTTACGTAAATTGTAATTAACGTTAACGTAAACTCGAATGAATTATGTGTCAACTGTCGTCCGTGATGGACACGGCTGGCGCGTAAACCCGGGCTACCAGATGGTGTCCATCACAAGGTATGTGACATGACCAAGTACAATAATGAACCAACCTTTACAATTGGTGAACTGGCGAGAGAGTACGACATCACGCCAAGATCCATCCGGTTTTACGAAGAACAGGGGTTGCTGAGTCCACAACGCACCGGCCAGAACCGTATTTACTGTAATAAAGACCGGGTAAGGTTAAAGCTCATATTACGGGGCAAGCGTCTGGGATTTTCGCTGGCCGAGGTCAAAACGCTGTTCGATCTTTACGATACGCATTTAAATTCCGCCGCCCAGCTGGAAACTATGCTGGAGTTAACTGAACAAAAACGTGCGGTACTGAACCAGCAGCTTGAAGACATTCAAATGTTAATGAGCGAACTGGACGAAGTAGAAGCGCGCTGCCGCGAAGAACTGGCAGAACTGAAAAGAGGAAAACTTGCATGAATACTCCGTACCCTACCCTGAATTTTGGTCTTGGCGAAGAAATCGATATGCTTCGCGACCATGTCTACCAGTTTTCACAAAAAGAAATTGCCCCTTTGGCGGAGCAGGCGGATGAAGCCAATGCGTTCCCCAACGAATTGTGGCCGAAGCTGGGCGACATGGGCCTGCTGGGTGTGACAGTTTCCGAGCAATACGGCGGTTCAGACATGGGCTACCTGGCGCACACGGTGGCAATGGAAGAAGTCAGCCGCGCGTCGGCGGGCATTGGTCTGAGCTACGGCGCCCACTCTAATTTGTGCGTCAACCAGATTTACAAAAACGGTAACGACGCACAGCGTGAAAAGTACCTGCCTAAACTGGTTTCTGGCGAACATATCGGCGCACTGGCCATGAGCGAACCCAATGCAGGTTCTGATGTGGTCAGCATGAAGCTTAAAGCCGAAAAGCGTGTTGATAAGTACATCCTGAATGGCAACAAAATGTGGATCACCAACGGCCCGGATGCGCACACCTACGTAGTGTATGCGAAAACCGACCCTGCCGCCGGTCCTAAAGGGATCACTGCCTTTATCATTGAGCGGGATTTTCCCGGTTTCAGTCAGGCGCAGAAACTCGACAAGCTGGGCATGCGTTCGTCCAACACCTGTGAACTGGTATTCGAAGACTGCGAAGTGCCGGAAGAAAATATTCTCGGCGAAGTGGGCGGTGGTTTACGCGTACTAATGAGCGGCCTCGATTACGAGCGGCTGGTATTGTCCGGCGGTCCCCTGGGTATTATGCAGGCCTGCATGGACGTCGTGGTGCCTTATATTCACGACCGCGAACAGTTTGGCCAGTCTATCGGCCAGTTCCAGCTGGTACAGGGCAAAGTGGCCGACATGTATACCCAGATGAACGCGGCACGGGCCTATGTCTATGCGGTAGCAAAATCCTGTGATCGTGGTGAAACCACCCGTAAAGATGCCGCAGGGGCAATTCTGTATTCCGCCGAACTGGCGACTAAGATGGCGTTAGATGCTATCCAGCTGTTAGGCGGCAACGGTTACATCAATGAGTACCCAACCGGCCGGCTGCTGCGTGATGCTAAGCTTTATGAAATTGGTGCCGGTACGTCAGAAATTCGCCGCATGCTGATTGGCCGTGAGTTGTTCAAAGAATCTCAGTAACCGCACACTTTACTATGACAGCACGCCACACCCGGCACCGTCAGGTGTGGCGCTTTTTCAGGATACACAGGAGGGTGTATGCCCGTCTTACGTACACAAATAAATACTAAATCTGAAGCTTTCACAGAAAACGCCGACCATATGCAGTCCCAGGTCGACGACCTGATTGATAAAATTGCCAGGATCAAACTGGGCGGTGGTGAGAAAGCGGCTGCCCGCCATGAGTCACGGGGCAAGCTGCTGCCGCGCGACCGGGTTAATGCATTGCTGGATGACGGTTCGCCCTTTTTAGAAATCGGCCAGCTGGCAGGCTGGGAGGTTTATGACGACTACGTTCCCGCTGCCGGCGTAATTGCGGGTGTGGGCCGGGTGGCCGGCGTGGAATGTATGATTGTGGCGAACGATGCCACGGTCAAGGGCGGTACTTATTATCCGCTGACGGTAAAAAAACATCTGCGTGCGCAAACCATCG
>JBPEWW010000470.1:0-9914 GCA_052032275.1 Alteromonas sp.
CACGGGCGCCCGGTCCGCCATGGGGATGGATAATGGTCGGGTAGGGCGCCTTGCCGGTTTTCGGGAGGGTGAGATAACCATCCACCGCCACGCCGTCGCGCATTTTCATCGACACTTTCGAATGGGCACTCAGGCGGGCCGGATCAATCTGCGGATATTGCTGAAACAAGACGTTTAACGCGCCCTGCTTACGGTCCCCAAGCAAATAAATGCCAGGCTGGGTATCACTTTCTGAATACAGCAGATAGATATTTTCATCGCGGCTGAAGCTGGTGACATAGTTATCAAAGTCAGGCAGAGCGGCATCAATCTGCTGCTGCAGGCTGACGTATCCTTCATCCCAGTAATGCCGGCCATTCGGAGCCTGCGCATGATAGACGCCCACCGCGTCATTGGTGGCGGCGGAGTAGATCAGGCCGCCACTGACATCATGAAATTCTTCAGCGAGCAGCTCATTAATTTCATTGGTTTCGACATTCAGCGAATACAGCGCCAGATAATCGCCTTTGTAGGCCTTGTAATACAGAATATTCGGATCTAAATCGAAGCCCAGGACTACCACACCACGCTCTTCCATGGTGTTATACGCAAACAGTGTGCGCCAGTCGTCGCCGTCACGCAGCAGGACTTTTTGTTCACCGCTGTTGTGGTCCAGCGATACACCTACCCGCACATTACCCTGACGATCGGTGATCCACTCGCGAATTTTACGCTTGCCCATTTCGATGCGCGACGCACTGGTATCTTTCAGGTTCACTTTATATACCGAGGGCACATTGGGCACTTCCACATCGATGGCCACCAGCACATGGTCAGGGTCGTCCGGCAACCAGTCGATGACGGAATCCTGGAACTGCGGCACGTGGAAGTCATTAGTACTGCGGCGGCTCAGACGCCGCCAGTTAATCAGATTGACCGGATCCTTGCCCTGGTCGTCGTAGCGCATACTGAACATGCGGGTTTCATAAAACCGGGTAGTGCCCCGTTTCGATTCATAGCGGGCACTGATCACCAGCCGCTCATCATTGGCCCACTTAAACCAGTTTATTTTGATTTTTTCGTTGTCTGAACTGAGCAGATAATACATTTTCTGCGCTTTCAGGTCGTAGGTGGCCAGCACGGAGATTTCATCTGGCTCATTGACGTTCTGCACAAAGGCTATCCGTTCACCACTTGGCGACAGGCGGGGCTTTTCACTTTCCGGCAAGGCACTGAACGCTTCGACCGGGATTGGCGTATTAGTTGCGGTGTCGGCGACGGTAGAGCCGGCAGTGAAGACACAACAGAGCATAACAAGGCGCGCAACGCGGCGACTGAGAAATCCTTTCATACTTTCATCCTGTATTTACAACGAGGGTTTGATTATTATTCTTTGGCCGTGACAATCCGCCGTGTATCGCATCGCCGTTTCGTGCCTGTTTACGACATAATATACTAACAGGCTAAACGAACAAAGCGTAAACAACGGATACCTGATGGCAGGTGCAATTCCTGCATTCAGCTTGCTCACCCGCCTTCAGCGTAAAGGAAAAGGAATCAGAATTTACATGCTATTTTCACTCCCGCAGGTGCCTTCCCGGCCGATGAGTCAGTCACGCTTTTGCGGGATGCTGTTGGCGGTACTGCTGATGGTGTGTAGCGTATCAGTACGGGCCGTTGAATTTACCGTTGAAGGCGTGGAGCAGAGCGAGATTGAAGACAACATCCTGCTGCACCTGAATAATATGGATGTCGAGCCGGGGCTGCTGGCCGACCCGTTCTGGCAGGAGGAAGTCGCTGACACCGTCGCCACTGCGGTTGAGCCTTACGGATACTACAACAGCGAAACCTTGCTGGAAGTTAGTGAAGATAACGAGGTCATTCTGCAGGTCACACTCAACCAGCCGTTGCTGGTGACCAATATCACCCGTGAAATCATTGGCGCAGGCCGCACAGATGACGATTTCCGGGAACGCTTCAATGCCTTCCCGCTGAAAAAAGGCGAGCCGTTACATCAGCCCACCTACTCCAGCTACAAATCCAGCATGCTGAATTATGCGCTCACCCATGGCTACTTTGATTTTGCCTGGCAGGCGGCGCGGCTGGATTTGGTGCGCGAGGAGCACGCGGCCAACGTCCTGCTGATTGCCCAGAGCGGGCCCCAGTATCTGTTCGGTGAGGTGAAAATTGTCGGGGATGATAAAGCCGAAGCCATCATTCGCCGGCTGGTGCCGTTCACAGAGGGCGAAAAATATTCGTCGTCAAAGCTGACCGAGTTTAATCGCAGCCTCAGTCAGTCGGGTTACTTCTCCCGGGTGATCGCCCGTCCGGTGGTCAGCGACGCGGAAAACTTGCGGGTACCGATTGAAGTCACCGTGAATCACCGGCCCCGGGACAGCTTCGATGTGGGGGTGGGCGCTGCCACCGATACCGGTCCCAGGTTGCGCCTTGGCTGGGAGCGGCCCTGGGTGAATTCACGGGGCCATTCAATATCCGCGGATTTATTTTTATCCAAGCCCGAACAATCACTGACCACCGATTACCGGATCCCGATGCGGGATATCACCCGGGATTACCTGAGCTTTCAAGCCGGTTATCAGTTTATCGAATACGAGAACTCTGACACCCAGAGCGAAACCCTGTCAGTGGCCACACACCGCTACTGGCAGGAAACTAACTCTCCCTGGCAACAGGACGCTTCGCTGACCTACCTGCGCGAACAATTTGAACAGGGCGGCGAGCCCCCGCAAACTACCACGCTGATCATGCCAGGCTACGCAATTCAGTATTTGCAGAAAGACGGTGACCTGAACATCAACAACGGCACCTTCTTTCAGGCGTTTGCCCAGGTAGGCCGGGATAATCTGGCGTCGGACATCAATATTCTAAAAGGGGTGGTGGAAGGCAAGATAATCCGCACCCTCAACAATGTGCACCGGTTTTCGGCACGCGCCGAAGTAGGTGCCATCAAAACCAATGACTTTTCCCAGGTACCGGCCTCGCTGCGCTTTTTTGCAGGGGGGGATACCAGCGTCAGGGGCTATCAGTACCGTGACATATCACCCACTGATGAGGTGTTTAATCCGGTCACCGGCGAGGTGTCCACACAGCCCATAGGCGGCCGGTACCTGGCTACCGCCAGTGTGGAATATGCCTATCAGTTTGCAGAAAGCTGGCGGGCGGCGGTATTCACCGACATCGGTACCGCCACCAATGACTGGAGCACTACCCCCTTCTACAGTGTAGGCACCGGGGTGCACTGGATCTCGCCGATTGGGCCAATCCGGCTATACATTGCCCGCAATTTCGATGATCGCCCGGAAGACTGGCGGCTGCACTTTATTCTGGGGCCGGCACTATGAGGAAGCGCACGGTTTCATTGTGGGCATTGTCGCCCTTTTTGCTGGTTGCGCTGCTGATCGCAATATTACTGAGTCCGTTAGGTACCCCGGTGCTGCGCAGTGTGGCTGTCGCAGTGGTGCCCGACCTGACAATTGAAGACCTGGATGGCAGTCTGGCTGGCGAGCTCTCCGTGAAAGATTTGCACTGGCAGAACGCCCAGTGGCAGGTCGAGCTGGGACGCGCCACGGTGAACCTGTCATGGCGCTGCCTGCTTGCCCCCCGGGTCTGTGTGGAATCGCTGACGGCATCGCACCTGTACGTGACCCAACGGGCCCCGGCGCCGCCCTCGCCACCGGCAACCGAGACGAGCCCGCTCTCGCTGCCACTTGAAATACGGCTCGATGACGTCCGGCTTGAGGACGTGCGGATTGTCATGGACGCCCAGACCATTGAACTGGCTGGCGCGCAACTGCAGCTGTCTGCCCATGAGCAACTGACTGTCACCGACCCTGCCTTCACCGGCCTGACGGTGACGCTGCCGGTCGCAGAAAAGCCTGCCGAGCCGGCGCCCCGCTCCTACGCGTTATCGTACAGCGCGCCACAGCTCCCTGAAGTCAGGTTACCTATGCCGGTCACCGTCACCGATTTCAGCCTGACAGACACCCGGATTATTCAGGGCGACAGCACCCAGTCCGTGCCCGCAGTCAGCTTTGCCAGCCTGCAGTTTGCGGATACCCGCCTGGCGCTGGACACGCTCTCGGTACAGCATGAGTCGGCGACCGTGGCGGCGACGGCCGAAGTGGATTTCAGCGGCAATTATCCGCTGGAGGCGGCCGTGCAGGGCGAGGTAGCGCTGGACAGCAACACCACGCAACAGTTCGCAGTCACGGCCGACGGGTCGCTGGCCGATCTCACGGTGACCCTTGATGCCAGTCAGGCCTATGACATTACTGCCAGTATTCAGGCCAACATCCTGTCTGATCAGCTACCGCTGTCCATCACCGCGCAGTGGGACGAGCAGGCGCTGCCGACGCAGCCACAAGGCACCCTGCACGCCGGCAATATTCAGCTGCAGGGCACCATGGGCAACTATCAGCTGACCGGCGACAGTGCCGCTACACTGCCGGATATTGGCCGGGTGCCGGTGGCGGTGGATGTGGTGCTCAACAAACACAATATCCGGGTCAATACCCTTAAGGCTGAGCTGCTGGGCGGCACCGTGGCCAATACCGGTACCTTGTATCTGAATGAGTCGGTGTCCTGGGAAGGACGCACCCAACTGACCTCGCTGTCAGTGACCGAATTGGTTGCGCAGGGCCCCAGTGACATCCAGGGTCAGTTCACCAGCCTGATGCAACTGGGTGAAAACGGGCCCGAGATGAGTATTTCAGATTTGTCGGTAGCGGCAAAATTGCAGGGGCAGCCACTGAATATCGGCGGCTCAGTGGTGTACGCCGAGGGCAGTGATATTATCGTTGCCACCCTGACGCTGACGCAGGACGACAACCGCATTCAGGTGGCCGGGCAGGTGTTTAATAAACGCTACCTGGATGCCTCTGTTGGCTTACAGCTACCGGCCTTAAATACCCTGTACCCCGGTGTCGCCGGACAGATTGACGGTCAGGTAGATGTGACCGGTAACTGGCAGGATCCGGCGGCTGAAGGACAAATCAACCTGTCAGACGTGCAGGTGTCACCGTCAGTGAACCCATCGGTGGCCGCGCAGGGTGCCCTCAATGGCAGTATCAGTGTGGATGGGGTGCTTAGCGACCATGCCCTGGCCCTGGATCTGACGCTGCCCGAACACAGCCTGACGCTGAGCCTGGATGGCAGCTGGCAGAATGATCGCTGGCAGGCAGAGGTTAGCGACAGTCAGCTGGGGTTACTGAATACCCGCTGGGCATTGGATCAGGCGTTTACCGTGGCAGTGCAGCCCGCGCCGGTCACGGTCAGCGTGAGCAGTCACTGCTGGCAGTCACGGGCCGAAGGCAGCCTGTGTATTAAAGACGTGCTGTATAAAGACAACAAAGCCACCTGGTCGGTAGATGCAGACGCGCTGCCTGTGGGCATCTGGGCCAGTGAGCTGGCAGCCGGCCTGGTGCCTGATGCGCCGGACGCGACCCTGTCACTCACCACCCAGGGTGAGGTAGGTGCCAACACGCCAATGAAAGCCCGCTTTGAAGCCGGCGTGACCCCCGCCAAATGGACGCTGGGCAAAGACCGGCCCATCACTATTACGCTGAACAGTATTACTGCGTCAGGGGTGTTTGAGGACGACCAATTGCAGGCCAGTGCCGAATTTGTCAGCACGGAGCTGGGTGCGGTTACCGCCTCAGTGACCACCTCACCACTGGCTGACAGCCCGCCGCTGGCGGGCAATGTCCGCTTTAAAGGCCTGAATGTAACCCCGTTGAAACCCTTATCGCCGGCTATCCGGGAACTCTCAGGCCAGCTTGACGGCGACATTGCACTGGATGGCACACTGACCGCCCCGGCGTTAACCGGCACGCTGACCCTCAATAATGGCGCACTGGATGTGCAGGATATGCCGGTGGCGCTGAGCAACTGGCAACAAACTGTCACCCTGAAGGGCAAACAGGCCAGTTTTGACGGCAGTTTTATGCTGGGTGAGGGCGACGGCAGCTTAAGCGGTGACGTCGACTGGCAGAACGATCTGCAGTTTACGGCCAATCTCAAAGGCACCGAGTTTGAGGTGCGCCAGCGTGACATTCGGATGAAGGTGTCCCCTGACCTGACGGCCAGTGTCTCGAAAGAAAAAATTGATGTGACCGGCTCGGTGAATATTCCCTGGGCGCGTATTGTGATTGAAGAGCTGCCAGAAAACGCGGTGTCACCCTCCAAAGATGTGCACCTGCGGGGTGAGCCACCCTCTGACGATCCCCTGGATGTGGTCCACGCGTCGGTTATGGTGAACATTGATAAGGCCAAAACCGGTCAGGTGAAGCTGGAAGCATTCGGGCTGACGGCCAATTTACATGGCGGCATCCGGGTGAATACCCAGCCCTCACTGGTAGGCTATGGCGATCTGCAAATTCTCGATGGCCGCTACGAAGCCTATGGACAAAACCTGTTGATCCAGACCGGCGAAGTGCAGTTTAACGGCCCGATTGAACAGCCGCTATTGCTGGTTGAAGCCATTCGTGACCCGGCCAAAACCCGGGACAATGTGATAGCGGGGATCCGCATTGACGGGCCGGCTGACAGCCCCAATGTGAACCTGTTTTCCGACCCGTCCATGGATCAGCAGAATGTGTTGTCTTACCTGCTGACCGGTGAAGGCCCTGACTCAGAACGTACTGATCCCAATTACAATGCGCTGTTACTGGGCTTCGGGTTATCCAATACCGAGTCGCTGACCGGCCAGGTGGGCGAGGCACTGGGGATCGAGGACTTCAGCCTGAGTGCCAGTGAAACCGGCGTCAGCGTGAGTGGTCAGCTGACTGACCGCCTGTCGGTCAAATACAACGTGGAAGTGGCCGCCTTACAGTCAGATACCACCAACAATACCCTGCGTCGTCGCCAGAAACCCCCGAATCTGGCGCTGCGTTACCGGCTGTTACCCAAACTGTTCCTGGAAGCCATCTATACCACCATCGAAGATGACAGTGAACAGGCGCTGGATTTGTATTATCAGTTTTATCTGGGCGAAAACACCGATGAGCCTGACGACGAGGAACAGGATTAATCGCCGTCGGCTTCACCCGCCAGCCCGTTTTGCTGCTCTCGCTGCAAAGCCTCCAGTTCCGCTTTTTTCTGCAGGAACCGCTGCTGCCGCCGGTGTGCCCAGATATAACAGGCAATCATTGACAGGGTCACGCCGGAAACGGCGATCAGCACCTTGAGCTGACGGGACGCCGGCAACTCACCAGAGAGCCACATGGCCCCCAGCGTCACCAGCAACAATACTTCACACATCCAGGCCGAATGCATGGTGATTCGGGCGATGTGTGCATTGTTGTCCATTTGTTTGATCAGCAGGGCCAGGTAATCGGCGGTGGCACTCTGAAAGCCGCGTACCGCCAGCCAGCGCAGTCGCACCAGCATGACGAGCATGGGCAGCGTAAGCAGTATAATGGCGGCCACGAAACTGGCGGTGAGGGTGGACAGATCGTGCCAGACCACCGCCAGATATCCTATCACACCGACCGTACTTAACAGGTCAATGGCCAGGTAAATCCGCTGCCGCCATACCTGTCGCCGGCAATCCCGTTGGATACGGCGTACATCAAGCGGCGGCGTGGTTTGTTGCTGCCATAATGCTTGCAGCTTGTCAGTTGGCATGATCGTTCTCCAGGTGTTGGGTTACCGTAGCTCTGGCGCGTTTTAGCAGCACCCCCACATGGCTGGTGGTGAGGCCGCAAATGTCAGCAATCTCCTGATAGGACAGCCCTTCCAGCGACAGGGTCAGTACCTGTCGTCCCGGCAGGGGCAGGGTACGTACCGCCGCCAGCATGTGCGCCAGCATGCGCTCCTGCTCGGTGTGCTGCTCTGGTGACCAGCGCATATCCCCGTCGCCATCCTGGAGCTCATCATAGGTGACCTCGCCCGGCGCGCGCACCTGCGACGCCACATGGGACACGGCGCGGTTGTGGGCCACTTTAAGAATGTAGGTTTTCACACTGCTGTCGCCCCGGAAGCGGGTCAGTGCCTGCCAGACCGCCAGCGCAATTTCCTGCAACAACTCCTGTTGCAGCGCGAAATTGGCTTCGTAGCTGCTGGCGACCCGGCCAAGCAGCGGACCATATTGTTCAAAAAGTGTCGCGAAGTCCGGTTTCACGGGGATCCTGTCGGTTAAGGGTAAGCGGGTAATTTACTTCTCCTAGTCACGCGGACGCAAAAAATATTACGGCTGTCTGTAATATTTTTTCTGCACGGGAGACTGATTCACTGTAACCCATTCGCCATCACGCCCCGGCGTGGCGGCCTGCACCAGAGGAAATCAGCATGGAAACTGTAATTTTTGTCGCCTTATTCGTCGTTTTCGGCGGCCTGACCTTACTGGCCAGCTACCTTGATGCCAAACACCAGTGGCGTTTGAATGACTGGCTGAATGGCCGTTGCAGCAACCCGTTTCTGCGCCGCCCCGCCGACCGCGCCAGGCAGCAACGCGACCAGCTCACCGCGCGGGTAGAGGCCCTGGAGGCCATCGTGACTGAGCCGGCTTACGAGCTGAACAAAAAGATCAATGCGCTGAAGTAACCGCCCGGGCTGGCCGTGCTGATATACAGGCGGCCGGTGCCGAACAGCCGGTGCCGTCACCGCCATACGCCGCATTGCTTAGCCGGCTAAAAAACGCGCCAGCTGACCCACGGCATCATCCAGCAGCCGCTGGCGGGCCGCCTGCGCGACCCACGCACTGTGCGGCGTGATCAGTAAGTTGGGCAGCCCGGCTGCCAGCAGAATATGATCGGCCGGCGGAGGCTCTTCACTCAACACATCCAATGCCGCGCCGCCGATACGCTTAGTCTGCAGAGCCTGCAACAGTGCCGGCTCATCAATTAATCCGCCGCGGGCGGTATTGATGATAAAGGCATGGTCGGGTAAGGCGTTCAGAAGGTCAGCATTCACCAGCTCCCGGGTGTCATCACTGAGCTGGCAGTGCAGGCTGAGTACATCGGTCTCTGCCAACAGGGTCTGCAATGCAGGCCGCGGATCGTTACGCTTACCGGGCCGGGCGGCCACAGTGACCCGCATTCCCAGCGCACGATAAAGACGCTCAACCCGTGCGCCCAGGGCTCCGTGGCCCACAATCACCGCATGCTTGCCCGCCAGCTCAACCACCGGATGATCAAGCAGACAAAACTGCGGTGCTGCGGACCAGCGTCCCTGCTGTACATCCCGGTAATAGTCGGCAAACCGGGTCGCCAGATTTAACAGCAGCATCAGGGTATGCTGAGCCACCGCATCGGTGCCGTAACCGGCGACATTGGCCACCCGGATCCCCTGCTGCTCACACCAGTCTACCGCCACATTATTGAGGCCTGTGGCCAGCACACCGATATACCGGACTGCAGAGTCGGCCAGTTCATCAGCCCCCAGCTGCACCTTATTGATCAGCACAATATCGACGTTGGCGAGACGGCTGCGGGTTTCGCTGGCAGCGGTATAGTCGTAACGCCGCCAGGTGACCGGCAACGCGTCAAGTTGCTTGGTATCCAGCGAGTCGGGCGCCAGTGTCGCCCAGTCCAGAATAACCCCCTGTATCATAACACCTCCCTGATGGTTTCCAGTGCTGTTCGCACTCTGACCGGTAACGGCACAGCCTGCTCGGTCTGGCGGTTCACAAATACCTGCACCACCTGTCCATGCGCCACCCGCCGTCGTCCGTCGCCCGCATACACAGCCAGTCCGTAGGTCACCGAACTGCGGCCGATTTTCATTACCCGCATTCCCACATGCAGCGTCTCCGGGTAGCTGGCGGGCGTCAGATACTGACACTGGGAGTTCACCACGTAAGCCACCACCTTACCCCGCTGTACGTCCAGGCCGCCCTCGTCTATCAGAAACCGATGGATGGCGGTATCAAAGAACGTGTAATAGGCCACATTGTTGATGTGACCGTAGGCATCGTT